>CAIOSU010000114.1 GCA_903861055.1 uncultured bacterium | reverse complement strand
GTAAGATAAGTTTACTTCAATTACACAGCGGCAACGGGTACCATGTGCTTAATGATTTCAGTACCAAACTCAGAGCATTTCAACTCAGTAGCACCTTCCATTAGGCGGGCAAAATCGTAGGTTACACGCTTGCCATGTATGGCACTTTCAATACCGGCTACAATCATGTCAGCCGCTTCTTGCCAACCCATATACTCAAACATCATTACGCCCGAAAGGATAACTGACGAAGGGTTTACTTTATCCAAGCCAGCATACTTAGGCGCAGTGCCGTGGGTCGCTTCAAAAATGGCGTGGCCGGTAAGGTAGTTAATGTTGGCACCCGGTGCAATACCGATACCGCCAACTGCAGCTGCCAAAGCATCGCTCACATAGTCGCCATTAAGGTTTAAGGTAGCAATAACGCTATACTCAGCTGGGCGAAGCAAGATTTGTTGTAAGAAAGCATCCGCAATTACGTCTTTCACAATGATTTTGTGGCCGTCGCGCTCGGCAGTCAACCATGGGCCACCATCCAATTCAACACCGTTGAATTCGGTTTTGGCCACTTCATAACCCCAGTCGCGGAAAGCGCCTTCGGTAAATTTCATGATGTTGCCCTTGTGTACTAAAGTAAGCGAAGGTTTCTTTTGCTCGAAAGCATAATCCAACGCAGCGCGCACCAACCTATCGGTACCGTCTTTAGATACTGGCTTAATACCGTAGGCAGAAGTTTCAGGGAAACGTACTTTCTTGAAACGGTCGGGGAAATTGGTTTTCATAAACTCGGCAAACTTAGCGGCATCGGGAGTTCCTTCTTGAAACTCGATACCAGCATAGATATCCTCGGTGTTTTCGCGATAGATAACCATATCAACCAACCAAGGCTCTTTAACTGGGCTAGGCACGCCTTTGAACCAACGTACCGGGCGCACGCAAGCATAAAGGTCGAGCTGCTGACGCAAGGCCACGTTCAATGAACGGATACCACCACCTACTGGGGTAGTCAAAGGGCCTTTAATGGCCACTAGGTATTCGTTGATGATGTCCAATGTTTCTTGCGGAAGCCAGTTGTTGGTTTGGTTAAAGGCTTTTTCGCCGGCCAATACTTCTTTCCATTCAATTTTGCGGGTGCCGCCATAGGCTTTTTCCACCGCCGCATCTAGCACGCGCACCGATGATGCCCAGATATCTGGTCCGGTTCCGTCGCCTTCGATAAAAGGAATAATGGGGTTATTGGGTACTGTTAGTTTACCATTCGAGATGGTGATTTTCTGTCCGCTCATATAAAGCTATTTTGTGGGGTTCATTATCAATCTGTTTCGAAACAGCCGAAACTACACAAAGTTAACCTTTTAGCGGTTTTAGCCAATTATTTTGAAGGGTGGTTGGTTTAATATAGCGTTAATTGATGTGAAGGCGGTTAGGGTTAGTGGTAAATAGTACTTTTTACCCAAACCGTTCTAACAAAAAATACCCTTCTCAAAGTTCGATACGGCGCTACAAGGGTTTTGTGTTAACTTTGCAGCATTATAACGTATAGCACCATGGAAGAGGCCAAACCACTTAATTTTTTAGAGGAGATAGTTGCCAAAGATCTAGCATCGGGCAAGCACCAAACAGTGCTTACCCGTTTTCCGCCTGAGCCTAACGGCTACCTGCATATTGGGCACGCTAAGTCTATTTGCCTCAACTTTGGTTTGGCTAAACGCTATAATGGCAAAACCAATCTGCGCTTTGACGATACCAACCCCGTAACCGAGGATACCGAGTACGTAGAAAGTATTAAAAACGACATTAAATGGTTGGGTTTTGAATGGACCGATGAGTTTTATGCCAGCGACTATTTTGACCAATTATATGCCTTTGCTGTTGAGTTGATTAAGAAAGGCTTGGCGTATGTGGAGGATGCCAGCGCTGAAGAGATAGCTGCTATGAAGGGCACACCTACTGAGCCGGGCACCAACAGCCCAAGCCGCAGCCGCAGCGTTGAGGAAAACCTAGACCTTTTTGAGCGCATGAAAAATGGCGAGTTTAAAGAGGGTAGCCGCACCTTGCGCGCGAAGGTTGATATGGCGTCGCCGAACATGCAAATGCGCGACCCGCTTATGTACCGCATCAAGTTTGCGCACCACCATCGTACGGGTGATAAGTGGTGCATATACCCGATGTACGATTTTGCACATGGGCAAAGCGATGCCATTGAGCACATAACCCATTCTATCTGCACCTTAGAGTTTAGCAGCCATAGGCCTTTGTACAATTGGTTTATTGAGCAACTTGCTTTGTTTCCATCAACGCAATATGAGTTTGCGCGTCTAAACCTTACCTATACCGTAATGAGCAAGCGCAAGTTGCTACAATTGGTAAACGAAAAGCACGTAACTGGCTGGGACGACCCGCGTATGCCTACCATTTCTGGTCTGCGCAGGCGAGGCTATACCCCAGCATCCATTCGCATGTTTGCAGATAAAATTGGTGTGGCGCAACGCGAAAACTTGATTGATGTGTCGTTGTTGGAGTTCTGTATCCGCGAGGATTTGAACAAGACTGCTCTGCGCCGCATGGTGGTGTTCAATCCGTTGAAGGTAGTGATAACCAACTGGCCTGCTGGCAAGGTGGATATGATTGAGAGCGAGAACAACCCTGAAGACGAATCATCAGGAACGCGCCTAGTGCCTTTTAGCGGCGAGCTATACATTGAGCAAGATGATTTTATGGAAGACCCTCCGAAGAAGTTCTTCCGTTTGAGCATAGGCAATTATGTGCGCTTAAAGGCTGGCTACATAATTAAAGGCGAATCGGTATTAAAGGACGAGCAAGGCAACATAACCGAAGTGCATTGCACCTATGTGCCTGAGAGCCGCAGTGGCGAAGACACTAGTGGTATTAAAGCACAAGGCACCTTGCACTATGTAAGCGCAGTGCATGCCGTGCCAGTGACCATTCGTGAGTACGACCGTCTATTTAATATTGAGAACGTAGGCGCATCGGACGAAGATTTTAGAACCTTATTGAACCCCGATAGCTTGCAGGTAATAGAAAATGCATTGGCCGAACCTGCTTTGCTGGATGATAAAGCCACCGATAGGTACCAGTTTATGCGCAAGGGCTATTTTGCCTTCGATAAAGATTCTAGCGGTAAACATTTGGTGTTCAATCGAACGGTTACTCTTAAAGATACTTGGGCCAAAGCCAGTAAGTAGTTTGTAATTGATTGTTATTGGTGTTCGGATTTGCTATACCGGAAAAGATTTTTTTCTGGGTACCTAAATCCTTTTGTTTACCTCATCAAAGAACGGGCTTTGGCGGCTTTCTGTTTTTTTTGTTCCTCATTTACAGTCTTTTGCAATTTTAGGGGAAACAAATTTGATGTAAGTACTTGCAAAATTTAAAAACTATTCCGTTATTTATAAATATAGTTTATTAGCTATGGCCGCCAGTGTCTATGGCAGCTGTGCTATTGCGGTTGATTGTTTTCTGTACCGCTACTAAATTGCTAAACCCATACTTTTTATGTCCTTATTCAACCCTACCTTGTTTCTTGCATCTCTACGCGAATTACTGAACGGCGGTGTTGCTGCAGTTGCCCTTACCGAAGAGGAGATTCTCTTTTAAGCCAACCAAAACTGCCCCCAAGAGCACCGATTGCCCATTTCCGATTACCTGGCCTATGCCCAGCAGGTAACCTATTGTTTGCCGGCCGACCTTTTGGATACCCCTAACACCGAGACCTTTTACGACATATTTAGTTTGTTGAAGGCGAAAACATTGCAACAGAAACTAACCATGCTGAATGCAATAGCCGAGGGTAAACCCAATTGGCGGCGCTATTGTTGGTTGCTTGAACGCAAGGATAAGGTAGCGCGCCAAACCAAAAAGACAGATAAGGGAACTGGGACCGAAGCAGAGCCAGAAGCACTGGCACAAGCGGTTCTGCGATTTGTTGAAACAGAAGCACCCGCAGAAGAAACCCCTATGGTTGAGATCCTTTTGGAAGAAACGGAAGCGACCCCAACTCCTACAACAGCAGTAGCCATTGAAGTGGCTGAGGCTAAATCCAGGCTCAAACGCAAAAGGAGAATATTTGGGCCTTTACGAATTGCCGCCAAGCCTGCTAATACTAGCACCTCATTATCAGGAAACGGCCGTGATTTAAATAACCCATCGAAAAGGCAACATAGTAGTACTACTGAAACGGAAGAGCCATCATCATTGGCCAAAGCAATAGCGCCGCATTTCGCTAGGTATAGGAGGATTTTGTAACTAAAGTTTAAGTCGGGTTTGTAATAAAAAGGGATGGTTAAATAGAGCTTACTCTACCCCAATACCCAACATATCTAGGCTTTACCGCAGCACCGCTAACCTATCACTATCCAATTTAAGTAGTATAAAGAGGAGGATAGTAAAGGATAAAATAGACGAGCCACCGTAACTCAAGAATGGCAGTGGTATGCCAATAACGGGCACTAAGCCGATAGTCATGCCGATGTTGATGATAATGTGAAAGAATAGAATGCTGGCTACTCCGTATCCGTATAGGCGCGTAAATTTGCTGCGCTGCCGTTCGCTTATATATACAATGCGGGCCAATAGGGCCATAAAAAGCCCTAGTACTATCATGGTGCCAATAAAGCCATGTTCTTCGCCTACGGTGCAGAATATAAAGTCGGTGGTTTGCTCTGGCACAAAGTTGCCTTTGGTTTGGGTACCATTAAGGAACCCCTTACCGCTAAACCCGCCTGAACCGATGGCAATTTTTGATTGGTCGAGGTTATAGCCAGCCCCTTTTTTATCTTCAAGTTTACCCAGCACTACCTCAATACGGTCTTTTTGGTGCGGTTTAAGCTTGCCAAAGAAATAGCTAACGGCATAAATGTATCCAATGCTGCTAACCGCGATAGCCCCAACCAGCATGGCAATGCGTATGTGTTTTCGCAGTAAATAAATAATAACGGCCGTTACAAGCACTATGCCCACTGCCAAGTATAGCTTTTCTTCGATAGCTAAGGATAGCAGCGATAGGGCAACAAACAACCCACCGCCCACCAACACCCACGATGACAGACCTTCGCGGTACAGCACCAGCACAAAAGATAAAAACACCAATGCAGAGCCAGCGTCGCCTTGGTAAAGTATCAACATCATGGGTAGCAAAATAATGGCCCCGACAATGAAACGGGTACTCCAATATTTCATGTTGGCACCCTGCGAACTGAGGTATTTGGCCACCGCCAAAGCCGTGGCAAACTTAGCAAACTCGGAGGGCTGAATAGAGAACCCCCCCAGTACAAACCACGATTTATTGCCCTTTACTTCAGACCCGATAAAGAAAATCATGATGAGCATGACCATAACTAGCCCGTAAATGAGGTAGGCAAACGTGGTGTAGAATTTGTTGTCGATGATGACAATAAGAATGGCCAAAACCAGGGCCACGGTTACCCAAAGTATCTGCTTGCCGTGGCTGGTGCTTAAGTCGAACATGCCGGTGCGCAGACCGTCAAAATCGGCTGCATATATCGATATCCAACCAACTGAAACCAGCAGGGCATAGAGCAATACGCTCAACCAATCCATATCTGCCCATAAGCTACGGCGCCTCATTGCTGCTTATTACTTTAGGATGAATCAGATCGGTTTCTATCATGCGTTTTTCTAGGAACAGCCTATTGGCTGCAATGGTATCGTTTAGGTATTTCTCCATTACCAAGCTGGCTATTGGTGCGGCATAAGTGGCCCCAAAACCGGAGTTTTCTACAAAAGCAAGTACCACAATGCGCGGGTTTACTTTTGGCGCAAAGGTTATAAAAGCAGAGTGATCTTTTCCGTGAGGGTTTTCAACGGTTCCGGTTTTGCCACAAACTTCATAGCCTTCAATTTGGGCAATGCGACCTGTACCCGCTTGCACGGTTTGGTATAGCCCTTCAACTACTTCGTCAAAATAGCGTTGCTCTACCTTGGTTTTATTTTTGCCAGAATAGTGTTTTACGAAATTTGTGGTGTCGTTTTCAATAAATTTCACAAAGTGCGGCGTAAAATAATAGCCCCTATTAGCAATTGCGCAGGTCATATTGGCCATTTGCAGTGGCGTAATACCCAGCTCACCCTGCCCTATAGCTAAAGAGATAATGGTTGATGATTTCCAATGGCCCTTTTGATAAATGTTATTGTAGTACTTAGGTGTAGGCACATGCCCTGAGTTTTCGCCAGGTATATCTACACCCAATTTATTGCCCAGGCCAAAGCTGTATAAGTAGCTATCCCATTTAGCAAGGGCCTCATCTGAGGTTGCAAATTTGCTTTGATCAATTATGTTTTTGAATACGTAGCAAAAATAGGCATTGCAAGAGTGCTGTATTGCCGACGAAAGATCTGTTAATTGCGCGTGGTCATGGCAACCCACCGTATGCGAGCCTAACCTGAAGCCACCAAAGCATGGGTAAACATCGGATGGCTGTAACGTGCCTTCTTGCAGGCCCATTAATGCCATAATGGACTTAAACGTTGACCCGGGAGGATAAGAGCCTCCAGAAATTGCCCGGTTAAACAATGGTTTTAGTGTGTCTTTTTGCAACATTACATAGTTGTTGCCCCGCTGCCTGCCTGTTAGTAGGTTTGGGTCGTAGCTGGGTGCACTTACCATAACCAATATTTCGCCCGTAGAGGGCTCAATGGCTACTACACAGCCACGCTTGTTTTGCATAAGCTGCTCAGCATATACTTGCAGTTCAATATCGAGCGTGACGGTGAGGTTGTGCCCCGAAATGGCTGCGGTATCATATATGCCATCCTTAAAAGAGCCCTGCTCTCTATTAAACTTATCTACCAGTATTAGCTTACTGCCTTTGTGGCCTCTTAAAAAGGGCTCGTAAGTAGCTTCTAGGCCGCTAATGCCTATATAGTCGCCCGATTTATAATAGCTTTGGGCATCAAGCTTTTTTTGGCTTATCTCGCCAGTGTAACCCAATACATGGGCTGCCGAGTGTTGGGGATATTTACGCACCAGCCTTATATCGCCATAAAAACCTGGAAACATGTACAAATGCTCTTGAAACGAAGCATACTGCTCAACGGAAAGGTTTTTGAGAAACGACGAGGGTACG
>CAIOSU010000113.1 GCA_903861055.1 uncultured bacterium | reverse complement strand
CTTACCTGCGAACCGATGTGCCCGTAGCCGATAATGCCCAAGGTTTTGCCACGTAACTCAAAGCTGCCTTTCGCATCCTTTAGCCAATCGCCAATATGGGCAGCGGCGTTCTTTTCGGGTATGCGGCGTATGAGCATAATGGCTTCGGCAATAACCAACTCGGCTACAGAGCGCGTATTACTATATGGTGAGTTGAACACCGTAACGCCAGCTTTGGTGGCGGCCTTTAGGTCAATTTGGTTTACACCGATGCAAAATGCCCCGATGCCCCAAAGTTTTTGGGCGGCGTTGATTACCTTCTCGTTTATTTGCGATTTGGAGCGGATGCCCAATAAGTGTGCATCCTTTATCTTCTTAACCAGTTCGGCTTCTTCAAGTGCTTTTGGGAAAGCCTCAATGTTGGTGTATCCTGCACGGTGAAACTCATCAATAGCCGATTGGCTGATGCCTTCCAGCAACAGTATCTTAATCTTATCCTTTGGGTACGAAGTAGTGCTCGCTTTGCTCATGCTACAAAATTAAGCAATGCGAATGAGTTAAGGGTAATTGACCACCTTATTTACTGCGCTTGTGAATTGCTATAATGCCTACCTTTACCCTTGCATGAGCGACAACATAAAACGAGAATTGCTTTGGTTATTGCCGACTATGCTGTTGAGCATGGTGGTCCTTTACATTATTTCTTGGCAAACGGGCTGGGAGTTGAGGCCGGGTCAAGAACTCGAAATAATAGTGCATGACCAATACTACCTTTTAGACTTTAAGCTCATTGCCATTTATGTGTTTACGCATGTGCTGATGTTGGTGTACACAGCTCGCTTGGTGATATCCAATTTTAAGGTGCTGAAGCTGAACCTAGTAATGCTTGTGGTATATGGCTATGTAGCGTTTGTAAACTATACCTTTTATGGTATGTTGCACGCTTATTCATCCCTATTCTATGGCATTTTGGGCGGGGCCATGTTTATGGCGGCCTTTACGGTAGCAATGATGGTAATAAGGCTAGTGCAGAAGAAAGGCTAAGTAACTATTAGTTTTCGCTATTAACGGTGGAGATTTCGCCGAACACTTTTTCCTCAATCTTTTCGGCCAATTTCCAAGCCACGTAGGCAAAAAATGGTGCTACCAATACATCAACGGTGTAGTGAACGTGTTGTTTTAGCAGCAAACCTGCCATTATCATGGTGCCGAACACAAAAAAGGCCTTCAAAAACTTGTTAGGCACCCCAAATGCTAATATAGCCATAGTAGCGGTGTGGCCCGAAAAGAATAAGTCTTTAGTAACGGTTACCTCTTGATACACTATCAAACTCAATATGGGGTCTACTAGATATATCATTTCCTTTGGCGCTTCTAGCGGCACAAACAACATCACAATCATTCTCAAACAGGTAAGAATGCAATATGCCCATGCGCCTTTCAACAAAAACTTTGGGAAATGGACTAAAAACCCAAGACAAATTGATGCGCAAATATAGAGCAGTGAAAATATAAACACTGAAACATCGATAGGGGTAAGGAGTTGCAGTACTGGATCGGTTATATACATGCCCGCCCTAGCTTGGATGAAGCTAAAGTAGTAAGGCAAAAAGGTAGCAATGGCGCCAGAAATAGCTATAGTAATCAAAACTACTACCTTAAAGTAATTAGACTCCCATGCAGCAGCCCAGTTTTGCCTGATGCTGGCCTTTGCAATCTCGTTTGGGACAGCGTATTGCCATATGTGCTTTTGCGTATCCATGTGCTTTTGCCCTTTGTGCGTGATTAACTTAAAGTGTACTAAATCTTATTGGAGGGTTAAAGGTATGAATAAAGGTGGTGATTGTAAATGGCTACCCTCAAAATATACTAAAGTTTTAACTTTTGTTTCTGCATATTGCTCTTAGAGCTTTTGTCTTAATGTGTTTTTGCAATAAAACGCCAAAGGCTTTGTGTTGGTTGCCTGTGGTCAAAGCAGCGGTTCTCACTTGCTATTTTGTATCTTCAATTATGCTATCAAGATTTTTGTTGTTGTTATTGTTTGCCATTAGCCTGCCTTGCAAGGCTCAACATCGGTTGCTTTTTTTTGATAATGCTGCCTCGCCATATGCGGTTAGCTGGAAAGCTGATGCATTTTTGGCTCCTGCAGGTTTAGGTTTATTGGGTGCTGCCCTTATAGCGGACATACATAAACCTAATGCGACATTTGGTAGTTATCGTAAGCAAGATATCTGGCGGCCCGATAGGGGCTTTGTGTGCCCCATAAACCACCGGGCGGCTGCTGCCAGCGATGTATTTATGTTTACATCGTTGGGTGCGCCGGCATTGCTGTTGATTGATAAAAAGATACGACGCGACAAATCATTCTATATTATGTGGGCGGAGGTAATGGTATTGAATGCAGGTTTTACGCAAATAACCAAAGCGTTGGTTGATAGGCCCAGGCCTTATGCATACACCACCAATAGCGACCCACAAACAGTAACGGGCAAAGAGCCGCTACGCTCTTTTTTTTCAGGGCATACCTCATACACTGCTGCATCGTTATTTTTTATTGCCAAGGTATATCACGACTATCATCCACATAGCCCTTGGCGCTATGTGTTGTGGGGCAATGCTGCCGTTACGCCTGCGGTTACGGGTTTTTTGAGGGTGAGGGCTGGCAAGCATTTCCCTACCGATGTAGCGGTGGGCTATGCAGTGGGTGCCGCAACTGGTATATTGGTGCCTTATGTGCACCAAAAAATTAGGCAGCGCCAAAACAGGAATATAAACGAGCCTACAGAAGGGTTATAATGCCGTTAACTTTTATTTACAATTGGCTGGTTAAACCTTTAGCTTATATTGTGGTCAAATACACAGAAACTAAAAATAAACGACATGAGAACGATTGTATTAATGCTTAGCCTGGTATTATTGGGCGGAACAATGAACTTTGCCACGGCACAAGACAAAACAAAACAGAAACGCTCTGCTGAGGAAATGGCTACGAAGCGCACGACCAAACTTACCGAGGTGCTAAAACTTAGCGATACACAAAAAGATCAAGTGTATAACTTGATATTAGCCAACGCTAAGGAAATGGATAAAGTAAATAATACCAAACTTACCCAAGACGAACGCAAGGCAGCCATGAAAGAGCTTAGCACATCGTTGGACAGTAAGTTACAAGGGGTTTTAACGGCAGCACAATACAAGACTTTTTTGGCGCACAAAGAAGAAATGCATAACGACAAAAAAGGCACTATGGGTGGCTGTTGCTCTGAAGGCGGCGGTAGCGAATGCCCACACGGCAAAGGCGCCAAATAACGAATGGGAGAGCTAAGTTTAGCAAAGGAGGCATGCCGCAAGGTTTGCCTCCTTTTTTGTTTACTCCCAATTGAGTTGCAAGTGCTGTTTCATGCCCTTTTCGGTGCTGCTATGGTATACCTTAAAGCTGCTTATGATGCAGTTGTCTTCATCAACAAGGCTAAGCTCAACAAACTCGTTGTTTACAATGCGTACCTTGCCAAATGCGTTTTTAAAGTTTTTACTACCTAGACCATTGCCGCCTTGGTTCCAGATTTCTTTGCGCATTTTGAAAAGCCCCGTTGCTTTGCCCACAACATTGAGGTAATAGGCAAGGTAGGTCTCGGTCACGCTTAGGCCGCTGGCATTCATTTCGGGCAGCCCAGCGTTGCGGCCATCGTCCATTACGTTGTGGTGCGTGTCGCCACTAATAACAATGATGTCCTTTACATTCTCATTGCGCAGCCAAGTGTAAAAGTCGTTTATCTCTGCTGGGTGGCCTGCCCAATAGTTAGAGAAGCCGGTTGCCATTCTAAATCCGTTGTTATCTTTCCAGCCTACGTTCTGTATTTTCATTCCGGCGTCAACCAAAATATTGGTACTGCGGTTTAGGGGCACACCACTCACTATAAATTTCCAATCGGCCGTTGAGTTTTTAAGGCCCGTTTTTAGCCAATCCATCTGCTCTTTGCCAAACAGTACATGGTCGGCTGGTGGGTCAAAAACGTAACGTTTTCGTTTCTCATCGTACCTAAAGGCATACACGTTGCCATGTGGGGTATTGGCACATCTATCCAAAAAGAAAAACTCTGCATTGCCGAATTTAAAGCTGTGAAATATGCCATGGGTGGTATCAACCATTTCGTACCCAGGAAAGAAATCCATATAACCCCTTATGCAGTTGCTGCGCCAAAAATCGGGGAAGGAGTCGGTCCAAATCTTGTTTTCGGTTTTGAAAAACAAGCGAGAGTCTTGGCTATTGTAGTCTTTCTCGTGCAGGCCACCGCTGGAGCCTACATAGTCGTTGTCGTCGTATATATAATCAACGGGAATGTTGTGCAGCATTTGTTTCATCACCTTCTCATCGTAGCGCTTTTGGTAGCTATAAGCCATTTGCCCGTAGTGGGCACTATAGTCGGGCGATATTTGATAGTCGGGATAAGTAAAGTCGCCTGTATGAAGTAAAAAGTAAGGGTTGCAAAGAGGCATTACATCAAACACCTTCATGTTTTCGGTCTCTTGGCATGAGCCTGTCACGAACGTAAAATCGCCATGAGTGCCAGGTGCTGGAAATGTTTTGAACCAAGCACTGATGGTATCTTGCACGCCGTTTGCGAATAAGCGGTAGTAATATTTAGTGTCGGGCTGAAGGCCTGTAATGCTAAGTATTACTGAATTGTCTAAATATTGCCTTGATTGGCCCTCCATGGACTGCGCACCGGAAAAAGCACTATCCACCGACCATTCAATTTTGAGCGTTGAAGGCTCCAGTGTGCGCAGGTAAACCTTCGCACTTTGGTGGGTCATGGCGCCAAAAGCGGGTCCTTGAGTTATCATTTGCGCTTGTAAACGCATGCCAGTAAATACTAGCATCAGCGCAAGCGTATATCGGATGTAGTTACTCATCTTTTTAGGGGGCACTCGCCCGGGGTGTATTGAGTTATACCATGGCATTCGGCAATACAAGCATTGCCGTACGTTTTTTCATTGCAGCCACACACGGGTTTGTACTCTTTGGTGCAAGGGCTTTCGCAAGTTTTTTCTACACAAGCAGTAGTGCCTTTGTTTGCAGAGCCTTTGCAGCCAATGGCAATAATAAGCATTAAGCTAGCTATAGTGGTAAGTAAGGTTTTCATAAAAGCAAGATACAATTTTGGGTAATATTATCTATTCCTCATCGTTTAATCAACCTCAATCCTGGCCATTTATCGAAGTCCCTGCTTAAGCCCGATTCCTCGCTGGGGCGTATTACCCAAGTATCTTTTTTGCTGTTTAGGTTGTAGCGTATCAGTTCTCGGTTGGGCAGTCGTACTTCTTGGTATAGCAATTCGGGGTCGGGGTTTAGATCTTGTATTTGGGTTAACAGCAGTTCGGGGTTTTGTGTCCAATCGTCGTAAATGGCCAAAATGCCTAAGTCGGTCTTAGAGTAGATGGCCACCAATAGACCATGAGTAGGTGACAATATTCGCCAGCCATTACCATCGGCAATCGGTTTCATGGCTTCAGGTACTGCAGCCCCGCCATTGCTTACTGCAAACTTATCATACACGCCGGTTTGGTTCCAATCCTTTATGGCACCTTGGCTTTTTAGGTAAATGGTACCTTCTAGTGTTGGCGCATTGTCGTTTACAAACAGTACAATAGGCCGTGGCACTATCTGCGATTGCTTGCCGCGCTGCACCCCTCCAGCACTAATCAAAAAACCTGGGCCGCTACTATATACCTCTGGCGATGCTTTTTTGCCGTGGCCTATAAGCGCTAGGTATGGTGGGTGTGGTTGTGTAATTAATCGGTAGAGCGTATCGGGTAGTTGGTAGTCGTTTACCCAAGCTATTAAAGATTGGTGCCTAGCGTGCAGTAGTTGCTCCATTTGCAAAGGTTTGCGCTCATATTTCAGCAGCAGCACTTGCATTATGGCGGTGTGCGGGTCTTGGGCAAACTCGGTATTGCCAGCATAGTTCAACCTACGGCGGAAAGGTGGGTAACGGCGCATACCAATGCTACCTAGGGCATAGTCAAGGTGCACTTTATCCAGCAGTTGTTGGGCAAGTAACTTTATATGCGGGTTTTGGGCATGATTGTATAGCACCTCTAATGCCGTTATGGTATAGCCAATGTAGGGTTGCCCGTTGAATTCATAAAAGCCCGTGTGCAGCATTTCCTCCAAATGGTGTTGCAGCCAAATTTCCAGCGATGTAATGGTGGTATCGGCCAAACCTTGACTGCGGCGATATTCCAAATTCAAATAGCGGCTTATTTCGCGCATCAAAATATGGTTCTCCGTATCGCTCATTAGGCGCAGCGTGCGCGGCGTGCGGGTAGCGGTTTTAAGTCCTTGATCGGGTATCAGTACCGATGATAAGTGCTCGGCCGTTGTTGTGTAGAGCACCTTGGGTTGGTCTCGAAACCGCATCAATATATCCGCAAAAATGATTTGCGTGAAATCGTAATCGCCATTTTTATTGAATGCCCAAGTAGACCCCAAGGTGCCCCAAGGCACTAAGCTTAGCAGGTATTTATTGGTGCTATCAATGTTTTGGCCCAGCATTAAGTTAGCCAAAACTACCCTTGGCACCCCAATTTTACCATGCTCTCTCCAATCGCTATATAACTCCGTTTGTGTTGCCCAATGTTGCAGCAGCTCAGCGCCTAAGAGGGTATTCAAGCTATCGCTTAATGGGGCAGGGCGGCTGCCCATGGTTAGGTAAGGCCTATCGCCGCCTGCAGAAAAGCTCTTCTTCCAGCTATTGCTGAAATAATAGGTACAGCCCTGCAAAAGAGTGATAATCCCAATCAGCAACCATACTTTAGCTCCCATGGTGTTAAAATAGTGAATGATTATGGAATCAATAGCAAGGTAAGTATTTCCATTTGCCCAATTTTCAACCTTTAATTTTAAATTTTCAATTAACCCCTACCTTTGCTCTATGAATATGAATGACCGATTGGTGCTAAAGGCGGGGGGAATACAAAACCTTACCGATGCCCGTTATTTTTCTTCGAAAGCAGTAAATATTGTAGGTTTTTGCTTTGATACGGCCTCGCCCAATTATATAAACCCGCGCAACGCGCAGCAAATAATGGGTTGGCTTGAAGGCCCCAAGCGCTGCGGTGAGTTTGGTAGCATGAATGTAAAAGACATTCGCGAAGCGGCGTTGATATTGAACCTAGATTATGTGCAACTGATACCCGAGGGTAGTGCTTCCGACTATGCTAGCATTCAGTTGCCCATTATTTTAGAATTGCCAGGCAGTATGCTGCTAAGCGATTTGCTGGCATACGCTGAAGCATGGAAAGGCCAAATAGCCTACATTCAGCTCAATTTTCAAGAAACAAATCTGCTGCCTGAGTTGTCTTTTTTGGAGCCTTTGATGGCCAAATACCCTGTGTTGATTGATTGCCCTGTGACGGGCCCTAATGTATACTACACATTGCTTGAAGCTGGCGCCACAGGTGTAAACCTACAAGGTACCCCCGAAGCCGTAACCGGCGAAAAGTCGTTTGACGATTTGAACGGTTTTTTTGCCTTAGTGCAAAGCGAACTGTAAGTACATAGCGGTATTGCTGCCCGATATGTTCAGCCCCTCATAATAGGTTTTAATGCCCAATGGGCCTTCTGGCCTACCATTTTTATAGATGTCGTCGTTGCGCTCCAGTATAGGCAAGCCAAGTTGCGCGCAAGTTTCTGCACTCCATTCGTGTAAAATGGGGTCGTCCGTTTTGTGGTGGACTATTGCCGCATGCTTGGCAATACTGCGGTATAACTCAATGAATTTAGGGGCGGTCAATCGGTTTTTCTCAGCGCCTTTTTTAAGGTGCGGATCGGGGAAGGTAATCCAGATAGCATCTACTTCGCTAGGTGCAAAAAAGCGTTCCAATAGCTCAATTCGTGTGCGCAGAAAAGCCACATTAGTCAACGCCAACTCAAGCGCATGCATAGCCCCCGTATACATACGGTTACCCTTAATATCGATGCCGATGTAGTTGTTTTCTGGAAACTGCTGCCCTAGGCTTACCGAGTACTCGCCGCGGCCACAGGCCAACTCCAGCACAATGGGCTTGCCGTTTTTGAACACTAGCTCATTCCATTTACCTTTAAGTTCTATAGGGCCATTGGCGCCTAATAGTTGAGGTTGCTTATAGTCGAAGTTTTGGAACACATGTGGCATTTGCCCTAGTTCTGCAAACTTTTCCAATTTTCCCTTACCCCCAGCCATTTGGTCTTGCTTTTTAAGGGTGCAAAGATAATAGATTGTGCAAACTATAAGAGCGGTCTTTCTTGAAAATGAAATTACTTCAAATGCGAGCTCTGTTTCCATCATTTTTGAATTGCTACTACTCTCAAGTACTCACAAAAGGTTATTTTTAGTGTAAATACCAGATACAAAACAATTGATTTATCTAGACCATAACGCCACCACACCCGTTGATGCCGCAGTGCTTGAGGCTATGATGCCGTATTTTATGCACAAATACGGTAATGCCGCCAGTACGGCTCACCGCTTTGGTTGGGTAGCGGCAGATGCCGTGGCCTTGGCTAGGGAGCATGTAGCCATGTTGTTGAACTGCGAGCCGAATGAGATAATCTTTACCTCGGGCGCAACGGAGTCGGTAAATATGGCGCTGAAAGGTGTATTTGAGATATACCAAACCAAGGGTAGGCACATTGTTGCGGTTGCCACCGAGCACAAGGCCGTGCTGGATGTTTGCGCAAGTTTGGAGCGCCGTGGGGCACAAGTAACCTACTTGCCTGTAGACTCGAATGGGCTAATTGACTTGGCGGAATTGGAAAAAGCCATCACCCCCGAGACTATTTTGGTATGCATAATGATGGCGAATAACGAAACGGGTGTAATACAACCCATTGAGGCCATTGGTAGGCTTTGCAAAGAGCATGGCGTATTGTTTATGAGCGATATAACACAAGCGGTGGGTAAGTTGCCCGTTGATGTGCAAGCGCTGGGTATCGATATTGCGCCATTGAGCGCACACAAAATGTATGGCCCAAAAGGGGTGGGCGCTTTATACTTACGCAGGCGAGGACCAAGGGTAAAGCTGACGCCAATGATAGAGGGCGGTGGGCACGAAAATGGCCTGCGCAGCGGCACGCTCAACGTGCCGGGTATTGTGGGGCTGGGCATGTCTGCCGAATTGGCCGCAGAAACCCGGACAGATTATTTTAATAATACCCTGTATTTGCGCCAAATGCTCGAAAAAACTTTGCTAGCCCTGCCTGGTGCAAGGCTTAACGGGCATGCTGGTTTGCGGTTGCCCAACACATCCAATATATCGTTTGGGGGCATTAGACCGGGCGGTTTGATAAAATCGTTGAGCAATACCGTAGCCGTATCGTCGGGCTCTGCTTGCACCTCGGCGCTCATGGAGCCCTCTTATGTGCTTAAAGCCATGGGGGTAGCAGATGAACTGGCTTACAACTCTATCCGATTCAGTTTGGGAAGGAATAACACAGAGGCCGAGATAATAGAAGTAACCACACTGGTGCAACGATTATTGGAAAGTTTAAGCAACGGATAACCCTTTTGAGGGATATTGATAGCAAGCCGTTGGTTTAAGCTTGTTTTGGTTACTTTTGTAGAATCATTCTAAATAGCGACCGTTTTCTGACAAATCATTAATACCATTATGAGCGAAATTATAGGTGCCCTCAGGGCCGGAACCAAGCAACACCACGACGATGTAGAAGCTGCCATGCAAAGTGGCCAAATCATGGATAAATCGCTTACGCATGAGGGTTTTGTGCGCCTATTGCGCATTAACTATTTGTATATGAGCGCGCTGGAGCATGAACTTGCCAAACGAAAAGATTGGTTTGAGGGCTTGAACCTTGACGAGCGCCTAGGCAAAACCACAAGTTTGGTGAACGATCTTGAGCTTTACGGGATAGAAGTACCAGCGGTTGAACCCTTTTTTGCTGATTGGAGCATGCCACGCTTGTTGGGTGCGCTATATGTAGGCGAAGGTTCTTCGTTGGGCGGACAGGTAATACAACGCACGTTGTTGGCAAACGAGAACTTGCACGATGTAGAGCAAACCCTCTTTTATAAAGGATATGCCGAGCAAACCGGCCCTATGTGGAAACAATTTATGGCATACTTGGAGACAATGCCTGTAGATGCTGATCAAATACCAGGTGTAGTATCGGGTGCACAAGATGCCTTTGGTGTAATGATGAACCTTGGCAAACGCTATGAGCTGGCCAAAGCATAAGCAACATCCAAAATGGAGACATTAAAAAGCCCAACAGATTTGATTTCTGTTGGGCTTTTTAATGCAATCTTAAGTATCCTTGCCTCTTAACTATTCAATACTTCTGCCAAGCGGTATACATCGGTAAAGGTGTTGTAAAGCGGCACTGGAGCTACTCTTATTACATTGGGTTCGCGCCAATCAGCAATGATGGCATTTTCTTTGAGCTTGTTAAACAGTGCTTTGCCCTCTTTTTTGGTAAGTAGGCTTAATTGACAGCCGCGCTCTTCGGGGTTTTTAGGGGTTATAATGGCAACATCCTTATTGCCCTTCAACAAAAACTCTAAATAGCCTGTAAGTTTTATGCTTTTATTTCGGAGTTTTACCATGCCAGCTTCTTCAAAAATATCCAACGATGCTTTGTGCATAGCCATTGCAAACACAGGAGCATTGCTTACCTGCCAACCTGCTGCGCCAGTCTGTGGCTTAAAATGTTTGTTCATCTGGAAACGGGTAGCCTCCTCGGTGCCCCACCAACCGCCCATTCGGGGCAAATCAAGATTATTTCCATGCTCTTCGTGCACAAATAGACCACCTACGCCACCAGGGCCGCTATTAAGGTACTTGTAAGTGCACCAAATGGCAAAATCTACACCCCAATCGTGCAATTGCAATGGCACATTGCCTACTGTATGCGCTAGATCCCAACCTACAACGGCACCGGCCTTTTTTGCTACCTTGGTTATGGCTGCAATATCAAAAAGTTGGCCAGTGTAGTAGTTTACGCCACCAAGCAATACCATGGCTATTTCTAGTCGGTTTTCGTCAATGGTTGCAATTATATCTTCAGTGCGCAGGGTGTGTTCGCCATTACGGGGCGTCAATTCTAAAATTATATCTGTTGGGTCGAGGTTGTTTAGCTGCAGGAATGATTGCACAGCATGGAAGTCGCTCGGGAAAGCTGACGATTCCATTACAATTTTACGGCGCTTACCCCTGTTTTTGTAAAAGCTTGCCAGCATCAGGTGCAAGTTCATGGTTAGGCTGTTCATCATCACCACTTCCTCTTTTTGGGCACCAACTAGCGTGGCAGCGCTTTCAAAAAAATGATGGTACGAAAACCAAGGATTTTTGGCCTCCAAATGACCTTCTACACCCATGTTTTTCCAATCTAGCAATTCCTGCTCAATGTAAAACTTAACAACTTTGGGTTGCAACCCAAGCGAGTTGCCGCAAAAGTAAGATACTGAGTTGCCTTGGTAATCAGGAATAAAAAACTGCTTTCGGTATTCTCTTAGCGTATCTTCTTTATCAAGTTGTTGGGCATACTTCAAATCGTTTTGAAATTCCATTGTGGGGTATTTTGACGTATAAAATACCTATTGATAGGCATATAAAATATTACTAGTATTGCTTTGAGAGTATCTCAAAACTAATAAAAATTCACGACAAAAAAGTATCAGATTATGTTTAATTGATGTATAAAATCCGCTAATTAGGATGCAAAAGAGGGTATAAACTTTATAAAAATCTGAATTTGACTGTGCGAGTAGTGATTAGCTTAAATTTTGCTTGTGGTGGATAATTAATTTGGCTTTTGAGATTTGCCATCTTCTTTTAACCGCGCAACTGGGTCGCCATTTTTCAAAACCCGCGAAATAATGCGATAAGGGCCAGTAATTATTTCTTCATCACCAGTGAGTCCTTTTTTAATCTCGATATAGAAATTATCTTGCAGCCCTGTCGCTACTTTTATTTTTTTGGCAACGCCATTATCAAACACAAACAACACCTCTTCTGGCTCGGCACCTGGTTCGTCTTCGCTGAGGGTTATGGCTTGTATCGGCACCGAAAGGGCTTCGTTTGCTTGGTTGGTATAAATATCTACCGATGCGGACATACCTGGCTTAAAAGGAAATAGGGCACCGGGGCTTATCAAATCTTCGTAAGAACTATATAGCAACTGTATTTTCACCACAAAGTTGGTTACCGATTCGCTAGCCATATTCGCTTCAGCCTTTGATGAGTTTGAAATGTAGGTAACAATACCCTTAAACTTACGGCCAATATAAGCATCTACCTCAATTTCTGCGGTGTCGCCAAGGCTTACGCGCAATATATCGTTTTCGGTTACATCTACCTGCACTTCCATCACACTTAGGTCGGCTACCCGTAGCATTTCGGTTCCCGCCATTTGGGTAGTACCTACTACGCGTTCGCCTTTTTCAACATTAAGCATGCTTACAGTGCCAGTAGTAGGTGCATATATGTTGGTTTGGCGTAGGTTGTCGTTGGCCTCTTTAAGGGCAGCTTCGGCAACTTTTACACTGAATTTACTAGCTTCAACTGTTTGCTTTGCCGCCGATAGCTCACCTTCCGATGTTTTAAAAGCAGAAAGGGCATTTAGGTAATCGGCTTCCGATAATACTTTTTGCTGCCAAAGTTTCTGGTTGCGCTCGTAAGTGGCTTTGGCATTGTCAAACTGCGCTTGCACTTGTACAAGGCGCGCTTCTGAGCTGGCTAGGTTGGCTTTGCTTTGGTTAACCGATGCATCGGCGCGGTTTTGCAGCGAAATGTAAATATCAGGTCGTATTTTTACCAACAGGTCACCTTCTGTTACGCTATCGCCTTCTTCAGCGTATATTTCAATTATCTCGCCCGATACGTCGGGACTAACTTTAACCTCCAATGCAGGGTATATTTTACCGCTTGCCGAAACGGTTTCTACAATATTGCGGCGCTCAACAGTTTTGGTTGATACTTCTATAGTTGAGCTTTGGCCCCACCACCCTGCTTTTTTGCCAATAACAGATACCGTGCCTAACAAAGCCACGCCAATTAACAAATAGATAAGGATGCGGGAGAATGACATTATTCGAGCTTAATGGGCTTACCTTGATAAAAATCAAGCACTTTTACCTTAAAAATATAGTCGTACTTGGCTGTAATAAGGGTAACCTGTGCTTGGGCTAAATTAGCCTTTGCTGTGGAATAATCCAAAGCATTTACTGCACCAAGGTCAAACATGCTTTGGGTGTAGCTAAACGCTGTTTCAAGCGCTTGCACGTTTTTGCCTGAAGCATCGTACCTTTTCGCTGCCGATTTAGCATCGGTATATGCTTTGTAAACATCTTGTTTTAGCTGGTCTTTTACCTGTTGTTGTTGGTATCTAGAGCGTTCTAATTGCAAGTGACTGTTTTTGATGCTGTAATGGGTAGTAAGGCCATTAAATATAGGTATGTTCATGCTCACGCCTATGGTTTGGCTAAGGTTATTGTTTATTTGCGTAAAGTAAGGGTCTTTCACTACAAACGGGGGTAGCTCATAGCTAGAGTAGTTGGTGCGCACATTGGCCCCCAGCGATATAGTGGGCGAATGAAGCCCCTTATTCGCCAATAGTCCTTTCTCGGCAGCTTTAAGTGAAAATTCAACACGTTTAATTTGTGGTTGGTTGCCCAGAGCGGTATTATACACCGTTTCGGCGCCACCCAACAGATCGGGTAATAGCTGCTCGATGCTTATGTCACCTTGTGCAAATTCAATCTCGGTTGATGGATCAACTTGCAACAACAGCTTTAGCGTAAGCACTGCTAAATCGTAGTTGTTCACTGCGTTTATATAATTTAAGCTATCATTGGCCAATTGGGCTTTTACGTTCAATAGGTTGCCCTCTGGTACTACACCAGCATCAACTAGCTTTTGGCTACGGTCCAGTTGCTCCAGCGAAATGCCGATTTGTACCTCTTGCGATTTGATGTTTTCCCTACTCATGAGCACTTGCAAAAAACCGGCCGTTACGTTTAGCATTACACTGTTCTTAGTTTCCTCGGTAAGAAAATGCGAGGCCATCAAGTTGAATTTGTTTTGCTGAACCGTATTTAACTGGGTAAGACCTGAGAAAAGAATAACTGATGAGTTGAGCGAAAAACTACTGGTTTGTATGCGTTGGGTTACAAACTGGTTTGATGTAGGATCGGTGCTTCGGCCAAAGTTTATACCATAAGACGCCGAGCCATTGAGTGAGGGGTACATACCTGCTTTGGATTGCGAAAGTTGGTATGCCGAGAGTTGTTCCGAAATTTCTTGCAGCTTTATTTGCAAGTTATTATTTACCGCATGGTTAATGCACTTTTCCAAATCCCAAGCTTCTTGGGCAACCAATTGAGAAGTGCCTGGAGATAGCAGCAATAACAAGCAAACAAGCAAGCCGGAACTAAAGCCCTTTTTTAAAACTTGGAACATAAAACAAACTTCTAGTATAGTGGCAAAACTAGGGTATTTTAACCTTTAAGTTTTTAAGCGGCCGGCTAATTTAGACAAACTGGGTTTTCTGGTCTGCAAACGACTGCAAATGGGAAGCCCGATTGATTGGGGGTCAATCGGGCCTCTGGGAAAAAGGGCAACGAATAATATCTATTATGTTAGTTTACTTCGTCTTCGTAAGTCCAAACAATTGAACCGTATTCATCAGGATATTCGGCTTCAATTTGCTCAGCGTTAACTTGAAAAAGTTCAAGAGCTTCATTTTCTGCTAGGTTAGGCATTTCTTCTTGAGTAATAACACCTACCCATAGTAATACTGCTAGTAAAAGTTCCATTTTGATTTTGTTTTGCTGTTAGTGAATTATCAATTTGTGCAAAACAAAATTGGAACTATTACGGGCCGTAGTAAAGGCAATGTAAAAGAACGACTTGACAGACTCGCATCCGTCAAATAAAAATAAATTAATTGATTATCAGTAATTTATAAAATAAATTAGCATCTCATTTTGACACACTATGTCAAAATGATAATTTTAGCTCTAAGCTCTCTATCTTTAGAGCCTTCCCTAAAGTGTTTTCATTGGTTGCTCTATTCTGTTTTACCGAAACAAAGAAGAAAAGTTACAACCACTTTATTTAGGCTACTAGTGTACGTATTTTGACTTAGTTAGTGTGGAGTGTAAACGTGCAACATATTGATAATCAATAGGCTAACACGATGAAAATATTGACACAGATTATTCGGATTTTAAAGCCTTCGGAGGTAAGATTAATTCGAAGTTTCTATAAAGTGCAGCCCAATGGCGAAGTTAAGCGCCGCTTAGAGTTATTTGAGCTTGCTAAAAGCGGCAAGGCTAACTCAGATGCGGAGGCTGCAATGGCCATTTATGATGGAGAGCCCAACTCGGCTTTTTCGCACCTTAAAAACAGATTGCAAAAAGATGTACTTAACATACTATTGCTAAAGGAAGGAAGCAAAAAATATGAGACCAAATATGCTCAAGCTATTTTTGATTGCCGCCGGATGCTTATAGAAGGCCAGATATTGTTTGAGCGAGGGGCCTACCGCGCTGGCGAAACGGTGCTTCAAAAAGCACACGACCTAGCCGAAGAATATGAACTATATGCTGAGTGCGTGCAGATTAACGATTTGCTACGTACCAATATAGGTATACGAAAAGGGGAAGCCGCTTATTTGAGTTTTGAACCCAAAATTGCGGATAATGTAAATAAGCTTCAAAAATACCTAAGTGTAAAGGATAGCTACAATCGTTTTGGGGTAATTAGCCAGTTTAAAAAGAATTTCGAAAAACAATCGATGGCGCCTCTTGAATCGGCATTGGAAGAAGCTGGCAGATATTATAAAGAAACCGACAGCGCCACCATTGGCTACTACTATAATTATCTGGGTATATTTTATGGCCATTTTTTGGGCGATTATGAGTTAGCCGAAAAGTATGCCAAAGACTATCTTCACTTAATTGAGGGGAGTCCTGCTATTTCCTCCAACACCCGCATTGCATCGGCCAATCTGCAGATTGCCTCTATATCCATTAACAAAGGCGATTATGACGCCGCCATTGAATATGCCAGCATTGCTAAGGATAGGTTTATTGGGGGCTTGTTTAATGAGTTGCAGGCCATTGAGGTGCAATTTGTGGCTACGTTTCATAATAAGGATTATAAATCCGCAGCCGAAATTGTTGAAATAGCCCGCCAGCACCCCAAGTTTAAGGCTAATAAGCAAATACCCGCCAAGTGGGAGTATTATAAGGCAAATCTGTCCTTTGTGAACGGCAACTACAACGATGCAGCAGTGGTACTGATGAAGGAAACCGAACTGACCAAAGATAAGGCTGGTTGGTTGATGGGCTATAGGGTGCTTGAGCTTATGTGTGCCGTTGAGCAAGACGATTTGGATGTTTTTGATTACCGTAGCGAGAGTTTCAAAAAACTATTGCAACGAAACAAAGAAGAGAACGTGTTGCGTCCGCGCACTGCCCTAAAAATACTGGGCACTTATATAAAAACAGGTGGCGACATTAAAAAAACTATGGTAGAGGAGAAGAATAGCATTGATTTGCTGCGTGAAGGCAAAGGCAAATTTACATGGGATGCTATGGGCTTTGAGCTTATTAGATTTGATGCTTGGCTAGATAGGCTGGCCAAAAAGAAACTGAAAATAAGGAGCTAAAGCTCAAACAAACCACCTTGAATTTGGCTGGGGGGTATTTTGCCCAAGTGCTTGTATGCCTGCAAAGTAGCCTCGCGGCCCCTTGGGGTGCGCTTTAGGTAGCCCTCTTGTATCAAGTATGGCTCGTACACCTCTTCTATCGTTCCCGATTCTTCGCCTACTGCTGTGGCTATAGTAGTAAGGCCAACGGGCCCGCCGCTAAACTTATCTATTATAGTGGCCAATATACGATTGTCCATTTCGTCAAGCCCGTGCTCGTCTACGTTCAAAGCATCTAGGGCATAGCGCGCTATTTTGCGGTCAATGGTTCCGTTGCCTTTAATTTGGGCAAAATCGCGCACACGGCGCAGTAGCATGTTGGCTATACGCGGTGTTCCGCGGCTCCGGCGAGCAATTTCTTCAGCGCCTTCGGGTACTATTTCGGTTTTAAGTATGCCTGCCGAACGAACCACGATACGGGCCAAGGTTTCGGCGGTGTAGTACTCCATGCGGCTAGTAATGCCAAAGCGCGAACGTAGCGGGGAAGTGAGCAGACCAGAGCGCGTGGTGGCACCTACCAGAGTAAAAGGACTCAACTCTATTTGTATAGAGCGGGCATTGGGCCCGCTGTCAATCATTATATCAATCTTAAAATCCTCCATGGCCGAGTACAGGTACTCTTCCACTACAGGGCTAAGGCGGTGTATTTCGTCAATAAACAGTACATCACGAGCCTCAAGGTTGGTGAGCAGGCCAGCTAGGTCGCCGGGCTTTTCTAATACAGGACCACTGGTTATTTTTATGTTTACCCCAAGCTCGTTGGCAATAATATGCGATAGGGTGGTTTTGCCCAGCCCTGGTGGGCCGTGCAGTAATACGTGGTCAAGCGGTTCTTCGCGGCGGCGAGCCGCTTCAATAAACACCAACAGATTGTCGATGATGCGGGGCTGGCCCATAAACTCCAAAAAACCTTGCGGACGCAATACTTTCTCAATATCACGCTCTATGGGTGATAGGTTACTGTCGTCGGGGTCAAGGTTTGGGTTTTTCAAAAACGGATGTTTGAGTCAAAATTAATGGATTCAAGCCATATTAACAGCAGAGGGTTTTCACATTAACCAAAGCTAATGAGTGGTAATTGAGAAAATGCCGTTATACGTATTTAAGCTTATTGGCCATCCCCTGGTTTTTCGATAATCAAGCATTTACAGGGGTTTCAGAGGTTTTTGAAAGATTTATTTTCATTAAATTTTCATCCCAAATATCAACATATAGCACCTATAGTAAAGGTGTAAATGGCAATTCATTGGTCTTGATAATCAACTGTTTAAATGAACCATAAAAAATTAAATGGCCCTGAAATGCCCTACTTATCAACATCTCGGAATTTTCGCGATGCTTGTTTCTTTGGTTTATAAGTATAAATTTGCCTGTAATGCTTGATATTAAAGCACTTTAATTAATCCCGTAAACCTTCAATCGTCATGAACAAAGGAGATCTGGTTACACAAATCGCAAGTGAAGCAGGTTTGAGCAAAGCTCAAGCTGGTGCAGCACTTAATTCAGTACTTGATGCCGTTACTGGCAGCCTAAAAAAAGGCGACAAAGTTACTTTGGTAGGCTTTGGTACATTCTCTGTATCTGAGCGTGCAGCCCGCACTGGTCGTAACCCACGTACCGGTAAAGAGATTAAAATCTCGGCTAAAAAAGTAGTACGTTTCAAGCCAGGCAAAGAGCTAGCTGGTAACGTTTAATACTAGTACTGCCAACCGATTTAGAAGGCGATTCCACGAGGTGGTATCGCCTTTCTTGTTTTTAGGGGGTTTTCAAACGAGACAGCGTAACATGCCATTTTTCAATCGTATACATGCTGCTTCGCTCAGGGCAACACATCATTCCACAATCGTACCCATTTCTTGTTTGAAACGAGACTCAGAGTGACATTTCCCGTCAATCTAAAATCGTAAATAAATCAAGGTGCTAAGCGCTGGCGGAGCCATTGGCCGTTGGGCTGTGGGGTGTAAGTAATGCGGTCGTGCAGGCGGCTGGTGCGGCCTTGCCAAAACTCAAAGTAGGTGG
>CAIOSU010000112.1 GCA_903861055.1 uncultured bacterium | reverse complement strand
AGGGCCCCTTCATCAAGATGGGCCGAGAAACTGATTTTTTAAGCATTAAACTTGCGAAGCTCAGATTTAACGCCGGTAAAAATACCAATTTTAACTTCTTCATCAATATGCAGCGCAAATATAATTTTATCTTGCTCGCCCTGCACAGGTAATTTCGCTAGCTCTGCGAAAAAAGGAAACTATTTCCTTTACGTTGACGAATTTATTATTAAGTTCAATTCTCGGCGCAGTGCCCTACTTTGCTTCAAAATTTTTGTTGGGTTTACCAACATAAATGTATGAAACCGTCTCTTTTTCTAAGTTTTTAATACTGAAAAGAGATTAATTGTGGGTGTTTAGTTTATTTTCTAAGTAATTGCTTCATGCCCTACGGAGAGAGAGGGATTCGAACCCTCGATACCCTTTTGGGATATACACACTTTCCAGGCGTGCTCCTTCGACCACTCGGACATCTCTCCGTACAGACATAAGCCAAAAAACTTCAAAGTTAATACTCAATGAACAAAAAGCGTATTCAAACATACAACAGCCGAAACTGATTTTTTCCTCAAAAACCAAACAAATCCTTAGAATTTGATGTGGTTATTTCGGCTATTTCTTCCGTCGATAAACCCATCGTCTCGGCCAACTTGTCTGCCACAAACCTAATGTAGGCGGTCTCATTACGCTTTCCGCGGTGTGGTGCAGGAGTCAAATAAGGGGCATCTGTTTCTAAAACAATGCGGTTTAAACCGATTTCTTTAACAACGTCTGCTAAACCTGAATTTTTATACGTTACTACCCCTCCTATGCCCAAATAGAAGCCCATTTCCATCGCTCGGCGTGCTTGCATTGCCGTTCCGGTGAAACAATGGAACACTCCTTTTAGCTTTTCGTCGGCTAAGTTCTCTAATATTTCTGCAATATCATCAAAACTCTCTCGGCTATGGATAACGGTAGGCAAGCCCAATTGTTTTGCCCATTGCACTTGCTGCTTCAAAGCTTCCTTCTGCTGTTCACGGAAAGTAAGCTCCCAGTAGTAGTCCAATCCTATTTCGCCAACGGCGCAAAACGATACATCGTATTTGTTTCCTACATCATCTACTTTATCAAAGAGCCACCGACGAACGGTTTCCAATTCTTGCTCCACATCTTCCTTT
The DNA here is from genome assembly GCA_903861055.1 of uncultured bacterium. Lineage (GTDB taxonomy): Bacteria > Bacteroidota > Bacteroidia > Chitinophagales > CAIOSU01 > CAIOSU01. The sequence continues at coordinate 2,848 of CAIOSU010000112.1, read as the reverse complement.
ACGTGGCAGGGGTGCAGCCCCATCATCGGGAAACAGTGTTGCGGATACTGGGCCGCCAAATCCAACATACCGGGTATGGTAGCTGCATCTACGTTAGGCAAAAACAAACGTTTAACACCTGCATCCAATGCCCGTTGGATCATCTCCTCGCGGTCGCCATCATATCTGCTGCTATAGAGGTGTGTGTGTGTATCTGTCAGTATCATGTTAGGCTGGCAAAGGTATGCAATTTGGTTGATTGGTTAATCAGTTGATTGGTTATTGGTTACTGGTTGATTGAATTGGATTGTCAAAACAGGTAAGTCCCTCTCCCGGAGGGAGAGGTTAGGTGAGGGTTGCTCATTCGAGCACTAAAGATTACGGCAAAGCCTTAAATACATACCCATTCGCCGAATACTCTTCTAAAAACCTAGGCAATATCTCCTTCAACCTCGGTTGGGCTTTTTCGCTGTCGTGCAATACAATAATGCTGCCAGGCGAAACATGTTGGGTTAATATTTGGAAACAATCGTTAGGAGTTTTGCTCGGGTCAAAATCGCCGGGCATTACATCCCAAAGTACCACGCGAAAACGGTTTTTAAGGGCCGCATACTGTGCAGGTTTCAATCTTCCGTATGGTGGGCGGAAAATATTGGTAGTTATAGATTGCTCGGCCAGGGCCACATCTTGCAAATAATTTTCGGTGCCAGTGCGCCAACCATCAGGATGGTTATAGCTGTGGTTACCTACACGGTGTCCTTCGGCCAATATGCGGGCATACAATTCCGGGTGCTGCATTACTTGCCTACCAAGGCAAAAGAACGCAGCCTTGGCCCCATACTGTGCCAAAACATTCAGCACCTCCTCAGTAACTCCAGCCGTCGGCCCATCGTCGAAGGTGAGATAAACCACTTTGCCCTTGCCTGGCACCCTGCACAGCAGGTCGGGGAAAAGTTGTTGGATGAGTGCCGGGGTTTTAGATAAATACATGGATTCAAAGGTACAAAGTACGCTTCGTAAAGCATTATGTTCGGTATCGATATGACTAAAAACCTACAAAATTAGAATCACCAATTGGGTAATATAGGAGTATTAAAAGAGTATCCAGTTCGCATAACTGTTTTTAACGTTCATAATTTCAGTTCTAATATGGCCTTAAACATATAAAAATACACCATGCTCGTTTTTGTACTAATTTTGAGCCATTGACCAACACCCGCTATCAATATGCATGCATTTGTATTTCCAGGCCAAGGCTCGCAATATGCTGGCATGGGCAAAGACCTATACGAGCAATCGGCAACAGCGAAAGCTATGTTTGAGCAAGCCAACGATGTATTGGGTTTCCGTATAACTGATACCATGTTTACTGGCACTGCTGATGAGCTAAAACAAACCAACATAACCCAACCTGCCATTTTTATTCATTCCGTAATTTTGGCAAAAGAAAAGAACATAAAACCACGAATGGTTGCCGGTCATTCGCTGGGCGAATTTTCGGCATTGGTGGCTGCAGGGGTTTTTAGTTTTGAGGATGGATTGAAACTTGTGGCCCAACGAGCCATGGCCATGCAAGAAGCCTGCGAGCTACAACCAAGCACTATGGCTGCGGTATTAGGTTTGGATGATGCTACGATTAGTAACATTTGTGCTAGCATAACTAGCGAAACGGTTGTAGCGGCTAATTTCAATTGCCCAGGGCAGGTTGTTATTTCGGGTACAATTGCTGGCATTGAACTTGCGGCCGAGGCTTTGAAGGCTGCTGGTGCTAAGCGTGTACTGGTATTGAACGTGGCAGGTGCATTCCACTCGCCGTTGATGTTGCCTGCACAAGACAAACTAAAAATTGCAATCGAGGCAACCCCTTTTAAAGCGCCATCGTTTCCAATCTATCAAAATGCTACTGCCCAAGCAGTAACCGACCCAGATATGATACGCCACAATTTGAATCTACAGCTTACTGCGCCAGTAAAGTGGACCCAAAGTGTTCAGCAAATGATAGCTGATGGAGCCAACACTTTTACTGAAACTGGTCCAGGAACAGTATTGCAAGGGTTAATAAAAAAGATAAATGCCGAAGTTACTTTGGTACAATTATAAAAATGGAAATTTAAAACACTGTATGAAAAATTTATACCTTTTTATCTGTTTAGCATTGGGCTTTGCAATGCCAGCGTTTTCGCAAGTTGATTCTGAAATTTTCACAGCGCCAACCGAAACGCATCGCAACCGAACCGTTATTGGTTTTGGACCTTCATCGTTTTGGAGCCCGACCATAAAATTTGAGCAAGGTATTGGCGACTGGGTTTCCCTTGGTTTTCATGGTAAGGGGCGCTTTATATTGTGGAATGGAGGAAAGGTTGAGCCATTTGTGAGGGTGTATTTTACCGAGGAGTCGCCCGAAGGGCCATTCGTTCAATTGAAAGGTAGCTTTGGAGCTTACAAACGCAATTTTGTTTACGATGATTGCTACTATGACGCTAATGGCAATTATGTATGCAATACGGATAGTGAAGACTTTTTTTACAGTTTCGGAGGTGGTTTGGCGGGTGGCTACCAGTTTTTTTTCGGAAGAAGGGACCATTTCGCGCTCGACCTATTCGGGGGATTTCAGTACATGTATCAAGATAATGATACCTATTCTGATTACCGATTCTTGAGAAAAGTGTTTATCAATTTCCCGGTTGAAATGGGTATGAGGCTGGGTGTAGCATTTTAGAGCAAATGCGGAGTGCAAAAGAAAATTTTAAGTTAAAATACTGTAATCCGTGAAAAATACCCTTACATAGATGATCAATATTTATTAATTTTGAGTTTAATTAAGTAAGTTACCTGGGTAATAACCTAAAATTTCATTTTGGTTGTTTTT
>CAIOSU010000111.1 GCA_903861055.1 uncultured bacterium | reverse complement strand
ACCAACAAGGGGGCCAATATTGGCCCCCTTGTTTGTTAACTACTATTTTGAGAAGCTTTTATCTCGCAATCACTACTTTGCCAATCCCCTCAATGCCATTGGCACCTAGTACCCGGTATAGGTATATGCCGTTGGGTAGGTTGTTTATGTCTAATTGCGTGGTCTTCCCAGCAATTGGTTGGCTGAGCATTAGTTTGCCAGTAACATCAACCAGTTGCAAGGTGCTTTCATTTTTCCAATTGCTATTCCCAATGGTTAGCATATTAGCAGCAGGGTTGGGGTATAGCTTAATTTGGCTGTTGGTGAAAACCGCGTTAAATATGCCACTTCCAAAGTCGACACGAGCTACCGAAGGTTCGGTCATTACCACAGGGTTGAAATCGAAGTAAATGCCTACCTGGTTTAGTATTTCGGTTCCATCGACCATATTGGCATTGTTTATTTTAATGCGAAAGAAAATATACCCATGGCTGCCGGGCTCGTTTACGTTGCTATCGGGCAACAAAATGTTCGGGAAGTCCCAAATGGCAATATTGCCATCCTCAATACGGAAATTGTACTCATGGCTGGCTGATAGCATTTGCAAGCTATTTACATTTAAGTGCGGCGAATTGATGGTATCTCTCACGGTGACGTTAAAGGCAGTGTCGTTGCCCGTGTTCTGAAAACGGATGCGGTAGGTAATGTAATTATTGCCATCTACAAACTCCTCTGATAGTACATCAGGGTAAGCCATTTTGTCGTTCGGGTCGTATGCGCCTCTAAACTCGGCAATGTTTACAAAAGTATCGTTAGCTAAGTCTAAATCGCCAGCCACTGAATCTAAATAACCGGTTGCATTAACAAAAGTACCTAGCAACGAGGTTATGACTGGAGTGGTAATGTTAAGGGTAAAGTTTTGGGTTTGTCCTGGTATTATATTGGTTACCGCCCAACTAACTTTCCCTACCGTTTGACTTAAAGCATTGGGTGTGCTGCCATTGACAGTAAATAGCGTATCGAAATTGAGGTTTACCGTTGAACTAGACTGAACAGTGCCTAAATTGGTAACTGATACAATGTATTGGGCCGCAAAACCTAAGCGAAAAAACGAATTGTTAACCGTAACAGCTAAATCCGTTACATGGTTAGCCACCGTTAATCCGAAATCATTACCAGGGTAATCAAGTCCACCCGCTGTAAAGGTGAATGGGTATTGGCTTTGCCCGCTGCTCAAAGCATAATTGCTGTTCGCAGCAGAGCCTATATTATAGCTGCCAGTTGGCAAATAAATTAAGTAATTACCACTTTGATTTGTAAAAGCATAGTTATTGGCCCCACTAGAATTCACACGATAGCCTGCTAGTCCATAATCGTTGCCATTAAAGCTACCATTACCATCAGTGTCAACATATACCTTTCCCCTAACGGTATTAAAATAGCCATTTATATAACCAAAGTCACAAGTAGAGGTTTGCAAAGTAGCCGAGGCTGTTGTATCAACCGCAGGGCAAATTGAACTTGAATTGGCTTTTACCCTTAAATAAACTTTATAGCCTAATGATTCCATATCAAGTGGAACTTCATTAGGGAGCAAAGAAATTTGCATTTTCACCTTAATCCTAAGCTTATATTCGCCTACTGGGTCGGTAGTGGTGCCACTGAAAAATATACAACCAGATTCCTGATTATCTAATCTGTTAGTAATGATATTGGAGCTCCATGAAATACCGCACGGCAAATTCATAATTGAATCAAAGATAAGATAGTTTACCTTTACCCTAATTCCAGAAACTGTTATGGAATCCCAATTTTGAAAGGTAAATGCTTGACTATAAGCCTGGTTTTGCACCAAACAAGGGATATTATCATCGGCAGGATTAAAACCTGGAGGTAGGCCAGTTGGGCTAGGTAGGCACTGTGCAAAAATAGTCAATGACGAAACCGCAAATAGCAGTAGTAAAATTCCTTTTTTCATAGTTGTGGTTTTGGTACATTTGTACATACGAGATACCAATAATGCAACTAAGGTTGCATTAAATTATACCAAAACTAATAAGTGTGTTGATTTAGCGGATAGGCGTGTGAGGTTATATCTTCCCGTTTACCACTGCCCAAATCTCTTGTTCCAGTTTATTGGCTTCGGCTACCAGGGTTTCGCCACGTTGCACCATGTTGTTGGCAAAGGTTTTGTCGTCTAATCCTCCCGCATTTACCTTCACGTTTAGGAACGCGCCTAGCACCGCGGTGCGCGCGCACAAGGCTCCCACGCCCGCATCGGTTACGCTATTGGGGTTGCCTATTTCAGCCATAGCTTTAATGGTAGTCATGCTCTCTAGGCTCAGTTCCATTACCTTAAACGGTACCTCGATGGCATACTTGGTTGCCGCTTGCACTGCAAGTTTGCGGGCGGCCTTTTCGGCATCGTTGCCTTTGGGTAGTGCAAATGCCGCCATAATGGCATTAAAGGCACGGGTATCTTCGTCAACCAGTTTTATCAATTGGTCTTTAATGGCTTGTCCTCTTTCGGCCCAAGTGCTGAACTCTTGCCAGCGGTCGTCCCAACCACGTTTGTGGCTGCTTAGGTTGGCCACCATGGTTGCCAATGATATGCCCAAAGCACCCGCATAGGCAGCAATAGAGCCACCGCCCGGTGCCGCCGATTCGCTGGCGGTTTCATCGGCAAAGGCTTTTAGGTCCATGCTTACCAATCGGCTATCTGCGGGGTCGTTTAGCAGGTATTCAATTACCCGTTTCTTGGGGTCAAAGGGTTTCAAATCATCCAGCCCTAACGACTTTACAGCGATTTTTACCAGTTCGCTTTCCGCTACGCCAGTTGAGCGTTGCTGTTTCTCTAAAAAGTATTTGCCGGCATCCAATAAGCTTTTTAGCGGTATTAAGCCCACCAACTCCGAACCTGTAACCCTAATGCCACGGCTGTTGGCGCTTTTTACCACCTCATCAAAAGCAATGTGCACGGGGGTAATGGTTACGTTGGTTAGGTTCATGCTTATTTGCGCCACACCATACTCCTCAATATACCACCCAATAGCTTTTACCGCTTTTAAGGTACCGGGTATGCGCACGGCGTTGCCATGCTCGTCTTTTGCCACAGGGCCGGTTATCGGGTTGCCTTCGCGCTTAATGCGGCCAGCTTCGCGCACATCAAAAGCAATGCTGTTGGCCCTACGCTCGCTGGTGGTATTTAGGTTTACGTTGTATGCCACTAAAAAATCGCGGGCACTGATGGCCACATTACCGCTCTTGGCATTGAATTTGGCAGGGCCAAAGTCGGGTTTCCATTCAGGTTTCGCAATTTTTTCGGGTATGCCCTCATATTCGCCGGCCCGCACGCTGGCTAGGTTTTTGCGCTTGGGTTCGGTGGCGGCATACTCATATAGGTATACGGGTATGCTCAGTTCATTGCCTACGCGTTCGCCAATTTTGCGGGCCACTTCCACGCACTCATCCATGGTTACGCCACTAATGGGGATAATGGGGCACACGTCGGTTGCACCAAAACGAGGGTGCTCGCCTTTATGCTTACTCATATCTATCACCTCGCTGGCTTTTTTAATTGCCCTGAATGCTGCTTCGGCCACTGGTTCAGGCTCACCTACAAACGTTACCACCGTGCGGTTGGTATCTTTCCCTGGGTCTACGTCCAATAGCTTTACACCTTCAACACTTTCAATGGCATCGGTTATCTGTTTGATAATGGCCATGTTCTTGCCTTCGCTAAAATTGGGTACGCATTCAACCAGTCGGCGGGTCATAGGGGTTCTTTTTGTTGTAGGGTAAAGATAGGGGGCTAATTTGAAAATGTGCCAATTTGTCTCGCCTAAGGCGAGATGAAAATGGTATTAAGATGTTAAACCTAGTTTCGTAAGCGTCGCTTTTCTGTTAACCTTATGCGTTGCTGTTTCTTCAAACTGGCTCACAGCAAAAATTTCCCGGGGCATTTCGTAGCGGGTAAGTGCCGTGCGCAGGGACTCTTTATGGTGCTCAACCTCTTTGGGGTTTAGTGGAGGGCCTTCCAATACCAATATGAGTTTTTGTCCTAACTGCAAATCTGCCACTCCGGCTAAAAAGAAACGCTGTGCAATTAAAGGCTGTATTTTCCGCTCCAGCTCTTCAGGGAAAAGCTTGATACCTCCCGAGTTCACTACATTGTCAACCCTGCCGAGCCACCTAAAATGCCTGTCGTCTTTTACCTCAACAATGTCATTGGTTACCACAGGTTGGTGGGCTAGGGCAGGGGCAACAATAACCAAGCAATCCCTATCATCTTGCCCGAGTATAATATCGGGGTCAGTAGTCTCAAAAGTATCTTGGGTATCGAGGCCGCTCAACCTGCGCATGGCTATGTGGCTAATGGTCTCGGTCATGCCGAAGGTTTCGAACACCCGGTTAGGAAACGTTCTGAGTCTCTCTGCTAGCAAAGGCAAAACAGGGCTTCCACCTAAAATGATGGTGCCAATTCGCTGTATGCGCGTATCAAGTTCAGGGTCGTTAAGGTTTAACATTGCTTGAAGCTGACTAGGGACCCAAGCTACTAAATCTATGGTTAGTTCCTCGGCACTATCCTTCATAGGCATATTGCTTGGCTCACAGGCCCACAGGTGCCATTCGTTTTCAATGGCCCTAACTATCATCATTTTACCAGCTATATAATTGGCTGATAAGCTCAGCAAAGCGTTGCTATTTTCGCCCAAACCTAGATAATTGGCGGTCATTAAAGCGCTATTTCGAACCTGCGTTTTATTGAGTTTTATTGCCTTGGGGTTGCCCGTAGAGCCTGATGTATGGACGATAATATACTTATCTTCGCTAAGCCAATCCTTAATGAATTGAAATAAGTCTCGCTCCCAACCTTGCAGCTCCGCGGTTAATTGCTGCTCAGCATATCGCTTCAGTGCTAGTTTGGTAAAGCTTTGTCCGTTGAGTTGAAATGGCATAATATCAGCAGCGTTACCCCAAAATTACATCTAAATCCCAATCTTCGGCAGGGTTGTACTTTATGTATTCGCCGTTAAGGTACAGTGGGCTCGGCAGGTTGTTTTTGTAAAGTTGCCCAGTACCTAGGCCTTGAGGCATTGGGTTGTTAAGGGTATAAGTCCATTGTGAAATGGTATTGAGCCCTAAGTTCGACTCTAGCATAGAGGTTACCCACCAACCTATGTTGCGTTCGTCGGCTAGTTTTATCCATTGTTCGCATACTTCGATGCCACCTAGTAAACTTGGTTTTAGTATCAAATATTGTGGTTTTATGGTATCTAGCAGCTGTGCTTGTGTCGCACCATAAACTCCTATCAACTCTTCGTCTAAAGCAATGGGTATAGGAGAACTGCGACACAATTCAGCCATTACATTCCACTGGCCAGGTTGTATGGGCTGTTCAATACTATGTATTTGAAAATTGCTCAGTTGCATCAACTTTTGCAATGCTTCGCTGCTATT
>CAIOSU010000110.1 GCA_903861055.1 uncultured bacterium | reverse complement strand
TGCACCAGTCAAACCAGTCGGGCCTTGTACGCCAGTGGCACCTGTAGCACCGGTTGCGCCAGTTAAACCTGTTGGGCCTTGTGGACCTGTTGGGCCGTCAGCACCAGTTAAACCTGTTGGGCCTTGAACACCAGTTGCACCTGTTAAACCTGTTGGGCCTTGAACACCAGTGGCACCTGTTACGCCAGTTGCACCTGTCAAACCTGTAGGACCTTGAACACCAGTTGCACCAGCAGGACCAGCAGGACCCGTTGGGCCTTGAGGACCTTGTGGACCAGCAGGGCCAATTGCTTGAACCCAAACTACACCATCAAAATACCAAAAGGTATTGTCTGATGTATCATATACTAATAGACCTTGAGCTGGACTAACAATGGCTACCCTTTCAACGGCAGTCATTCTAGGTATCAAAATACCCTTGTCATTAGCTTGCAACTCCAGTATTGCAGATGCATTTGGAGTTAGAGTCCCTATACCAACGTTATCCTGAGCTTGCGCTGATGGGCTAAAGAACAGTATAGCACCCGTTGCTGCTACTGCTAACCACTTTTTATAATTAATAGACATAACTCTCACTTTCATCAGTTTATATAAAACTTAATCTTTAATGATTCAATCCGAATTTATTAATCAATTACTATCAAACTACGGTTCGCATTCATTTGGGTAGACACGTTATTAAATATAGTATTTGCGAACTGGCTATCGTATAGCCACTGAACCTGTATAGTTGTACCTACACCAACCGGAACAGTAACAGGAACGCACAATGATGCACCCCAAACGTTGTGAGACTCAGTACCAAAAACATCATCAAAATCGGCAGCACCTACTGAATAAGCAGCGCCCCTACCATTTACAGCAGCGCCATTAACCAAAATACGGAACACAACAAATTGTGCCGCTGTTGGCGTGCCAGTGTGGGTTCCAGATGCAGAAAAGAAAACTTTAGCGGTACCGTTAGTTGGGGTATAGGTTACGCTCATGCCAGGCATATTGGCGTAAGTAGCCGTAGTGGTCCTAACCAAACTTATATCGGTAGTGCCTGTGGCGGTATAAATATTGCCAGCAGCTCCCGTTGGGCCAGTTGCACCAGTAGGGCCCGCAACACCAGTTGCTCCTGTAGCACCGTTAAGACCTGTGGCTCCTGTAGCACCGTTAAGACCTGTTGCACCTGTAGCACCAGCTGCTCCATTTATACCAGCAGGACCGGCAGGACCAGTTGCACCGGCAGGACCAGTTGCACCAGCAGGACCAGTTGCACCATCAAGACCAGCAGCGCCTGTTGCACCAGCAGGACCGGCAGGACCAGTTGCACCATCAAGACCAGCAGCACCTGTTGCACCAGCAGGACCAGTTGCACCATTGGCTCCATTTGCACCAGCAGGGCCAGCAGGACCAGCAGGACCAGGAAGACCAATAGACTGAACCCAAACGGTTCCATCAAAATACCAAAAAGTATTGTCGGTTACGTCATATACCATTAACCCTTGGGCAGGGTTCACGATGGCTAAGCGCTGGGTTTGAGTTACACGAGGTATCAAAATACCTTTATCGGTGGCCTTCAAATCTAGTATTGCCGATGGGTCTGGTGAAATCGTTCCAACACCCACATTGTTCTGCGCATAAGAAGGGGCAGAGAGCATAAAAAACAGGGCTACCAAAAAGTAGCGCATCAGCTGGTTGGTCATTAGTTGGTTATTATTAGTAGTTAGGTAATTAAGTGCAAAATATGCATTGCAAAAAACACCCTAATTGGTTCAGAAGTCAAAAATACATTGAATTAAAATGGCAATCAAGTTTCTTGGATAAAATAATCAAAATTTCATCCGTTATTTCTTAAAAACAGGTAAAAAGACGTACAAAACACGCAAGTGGTTTTATTGAACCCGAAAATTGAGGTCACTTTATGTAGTTATGAAGGGCTAAAACCTTAGTGAAGGCATCTTTATAATTTTTTCCAATCGGAATTTGCTTCTCGCCTATCTCAACTGAGTGGCTGGCAATACTTTTTAACTTAGAAATGGAAATTATAAACGAGCGATGCAAGCGAATAAATTTGGCCGATGGTAGTCTCTGTTCCAGATTTTTCATGGTTTGCAGGGTTATAATACGTTGCCCTGGTATAAAAATCATTACATAATCTTTTAAACCTTCGATGTATAAAATTTCGTCAAGTTTAATTTTTACAATTTTTTTGTCAGCTTTCACAAACATGTAGTCATCTTCCTCGTTGGCGGGGGTTTGCTCGTCCTGCTGCTCGAGCTCAATAATGTGCACGGCTTTACTAACAGCCTTACTGAATCTATCAAACGATATGGGCTTCAGCAAATAATCGGTTGCATTCAACTCAAAGCCCTCTACGGCGTGCTCGGCATGTGCGGTGGTAAATATTACGCTAGGTGGATTGGCCAGTTTCCTCAAAAAATCTAAACCAGACAGCCCTTGCATGTTTATATCCAAGAAAACAATATCCACCTTTTGACTATTCAATATTTCTTGTGCTTGATTGGCATTGCTGCATTTACCTACCAATGTCAAGTTTTCTAGCTTATTTAGATAAACCTCCAACACCTCCTGTGCTAAAGGTTCGTCGTCAACGATAATACATGTATGTTTCAAGACAGCTCAAGTTTTAGTTCTGTTAAGTAATGGTCGGCAGCGTCTTCAATAATGAGGCTATGCTTATCGGGATACAAAAGTTCTAATCTCGATTGCACATTTTTCAATCCTATACCGTGGCTAACCACATCAGGGGGTTCCAATGGTTTACTATTCTCTATCCGAAAAGTCAATCTATTGCCCGACAGCCTAACATTAATATGTATCCACCCTTTTTCAACGCCACCAGCGCCATGTTTAAAGCTGTTCTCTACAAACGGAATCAATAATAAAGGAGCTATAAGCTGTCCATTAGGCTCTTGGTTAATATCAAAACGAATCTCTGTGCGGTCAAGTTGCCTAATGAGTTGTAACCCTATGTAATTTTTTAGGTAATTGATTTCTGAAGCTAAAGGCACCAAGCGTTCATTGCTATCATGCAGCATGTATCGCATAATTTCTGAGAGCCTCATTACCATTTCGGGTGCTTCGTCAGATTTTTTAAGGGTAAGGCCGTAAAGGTTATTGAGCGTATTAAATAAAAAGTGAGGATTAATTTGCGCCTTCAAGTATTTCAACTCTGCTTGTAGCTTTTCGCGTTCCAAGTCTTTTTTCTCCTGTTGATCTTTAAACCACTTTTTAGAAAACTTAAGCGCTGTTGTAAGCGCCAACATTACCAGCATGTTTATGCTAGAGCTAAGCAATGTTTGGATGTAAGAAGCAGGATATTCTACGTCAGGATAATTAATGTCGTGCGCCAATCTATCTGCAGCGGCATGCAGCGGCACCGTAAGTGCAAGGCTTAAAATCAAAAAAGCAATGTATTGAGCGTATTTTCCCGTTTGCAAATAGCGGGGTATCAAAACCAAAAGATTGAGGTACACCATTACTGCATAAGCCATGGCTTGCAACACAACTCCCGTAAAGCTCTCCTTGTACGTTACTTCGGGGTTGTTGCCCAATACAAAACCAAAAAGACCTACCAGTACCACCCAAAAAAGGAGGTGATAAAACCAACGGCTATCAATTAAACGGTTTACCATAAAGGCTGACTGGGTTGCCAAACGGCTAAAGATAGAAGTGAAACGGTATTTGTCATAATATATTATATAAACTGGCTAATGTCCTCGACCAAAGCAACAAACAAATGCCCAACTTACTTTTGTCTAAAAAACCAGCTCATTAATAGATTGATAATGAATATAAGACGTTTAAAGGGTAAGTTTATTTTGTAAACTAGCAACACATGAACCCAATTATTTTGGCTGCCTTTCCGGGTCTATTGTTCTCGGTTCAGCCACCAGCGCGCCAACCTTTACCCAAAAATACATCGTCTAATATTTTAAAAGTGTTGCCTAGCGCAGTGCCTGCCGACTCGTGCGATACTTATATTTACAAGCAAAGTACCAATATCATCCTTTATTACAATGGTAAGCCCATTAGCCAAGAGATGATTGATAAGCTAGGTCCAATGGCTGCTCCTTTTAGAAACAGCCTTAACCTTGAGCAAATAGGGTAGCACAATCAACAATTCGTTTTTTTAGTTAAATTAGTACTGCTTAAACCAACCATTGCCATGGCCGCAGAACGCAAGTATAAGACTTTTAAGGATTTTTATCCCTTCTACCTTACCCAACACCAAGACCCAACCTGCCAAGAACTTCACTTTACTGGCACCGCTATCTTGATAGTTATCCTTTTTATTGCCATACTGATACAAAAGTGGGCGTTGCTTGGCCTTATCCCTTTGGTAGGTTATGGTTTTGCTTGGGTGGGTCACTTCTTTTTTGAGAAAAACAAACCTGCTACGTTTCAATACCCACTCTACAGCTTAGGATCGGACTTTGTGATGTTTTACCATATACTTACCAACCAAATTGGGAAGAAAATGGTCGATGCCCGCAAAACCATTAATGGCGAAAAAGCGGCCTAGCTTTTTCTTTCATTAGGTAATATAATATACACTTTTACGGCTATCTTTACACCTGTTGTAACTTATGCCGCATTTATCTTCATTGTTCCGGTTGCTGTTGTTTCCGCTTTTGTTGGCAGGCGGCTCAAGTATTTATGCCCAAGCGCCGTCGAGCTGCACGCAGGCAATCTACTTTTACCAATTAGGGCAATTTAGCCAAGCGCTTACCCTGTACGACCAATGTCTGATGGACCATCCAACCGATGGGGTAATGTACTACAACCGCGGCAAAACCTGGTATGAGTTGGGATATATTGATAAAGCGCTCGTTGATTTTGAAGAAGCCATAAGACTAACTCCATCCTTTGTTCAATCTTATTATGCTTTGAGCGAGCATTTCCTATCGAAAAAAGATGAGCCTCATGCACTTAAATGGATGAATGAACTTTTAATGAAATACCCAGACTTGGGCAACGCGCACAACTTGCGCGGCTGGATATATTTCAACTTCAACCGCACCCAATTGGCGTTTACGGATTTTGACAAAGCGATAATACTTGACAGCCTTAACGCCTCGGCATACAACAATAGAGGCTCGGCACGATACCAATTGCAAGACATTGAAAGTGCTAGCACCAGCGACTTACTTTTGGCCCGTGCCGATTTTATGAAAGCATTAAAGTTAGACTCAACATTGGCCAACTTGCACCGCAATTTAGGTTTTATTGAGTTTTCATTGGGCAACTACCCTACTGCCGACTCGTTGCTGAATATTGCAACTAAGCGCAATGCCACTGATGCGATGGTGTATTACTACCACGGTTTGCTATACGCCAAGGCCAACAAAACGGATGCCGCTATTATAGCAATGGATTTGGCCCTAAAACAATACCCTAACCTAGGAATAGCATGGCTAGCAAAAGGCCAGCTGCAATACGACAAACGCAGGTATGCCGAAGCTGTGGAAAGCCTTAACGCAGCCGCCAAAACCGAACCAACCCTAGAACCCACTGCCAGCTACCAACTAGCCAGAACCTACGCCGCACAATTTGAGCGTGAGCTGATGCTGGAACAATTGAAACTAGCCGACAAATTGGGCTACTTTACTAAGCTCACCAATAAGCAAGCCTTTTTTAGCGATCCCGTTTTTCAGAATTATAGCAAATGGGCGCCATTTAGGGCATTTGAAAAGAAGGTGCGGGGGATATAAATATTGAGGGTACCGACAATTAAGCTTTCTGTTCGCCTTCCTTCAACCGTTTCTGGTAACTATCTTGGGCTTTGATGGCAAACACCACCATGATGGCAATGCTCATGTAGTATAAGCTACCTACCTTATCGGTTTCTATCATATCGCTTAGCAGCAAGTTTACATACACGCACACCAGTGCCAGCATGGTGGTCATTATTACTTTGCGCTGCATGGGGTCGGTAGCGCGAGCATATGCTTGCTGACCATAAAAGAAAATGGCCAAACTGGTAAGCAAGAAAATAAACAAGCCCGGCAAGCCCTGCTCAACCAACGTGAGTAAAAAGTAATTGTGTGCGGTGCTGCGCTCTGGGTTGTCGCTGGTATAGGTGCGGAAATCGCTAACCGTGTAGCGCATATAGTACGGGTAAAAATTGCCCGGACCAAAACCCGTTACCGGCCTATCGGCTATCATGCGGAAGGCCGCCACCCAGCGATAAACACGCTCCATACTCGATACATCTTGTAAGCTCACGGTAGCTCTTAAGTGGTCGCCAAACTCGGTGTGGTATACCGTTTTGGTGTATTCGGGGGCAAAATCGAGGTAATTGTTATCGTGCGCCAAGTAGCCTACACCCAACACTACTACCGTGAGGGCAGCAAGCAATACTTGCCGCAACAAGTCGCGGTGAATGATCACATAGCATACGGCAATAGCAGCTATAGCCAAGTAGCAAGCTCGTGTGTAGGAGAAATAAATGGCAATAAGATATAACCACTTGCTCCATTGCAAAATGCGCTTTTTCCAAGTGCCTGGTTGGTACCAAGTAGCCGCTAGCCAAATGAAGGGGTAAAAAATGGTAATCATGCACGCATAACTCACATGATTGCGATAGAATGGGTACATCGGTTTGTTTACCTCCTCAAAAGAAAAACCATAACCAGCATAGCGCACCAGCACATACAATACCGTAAAGGTCATGGGCAAAAAGATATACCAGAAAAACTTCTTGAGGTCTGCTTCCTCCTTTACTACCATGCTAGTAAGGATAAGAAACGGCACATAAAACCAAAGCTTGCTGAGGGCATACTTAATGGTTACCAATCCATTTTCAGAATAGGGGATTAACAAAACCACCAAAAAGAAGTGCGTAAACAGCAACAACATAATGGGGTGTTTCACAAATCTGAAATCGAGCAATTGGGGTTTGCCCAGTATAGCGAGCAGGGTAATAAACATGAGCGAAACCATGAGCAGCTCGTCGGGCATATCGAGCCCTATGCTGCCAATATCAAGCTCCGTTGAAAGCGGCAAAGTAAACAACAATAGCCAGTAAATAGCCTTGTAATTGATAAACGCCACATAGCCAAACAACAATACTACAGGCACGACCAAAACCATGTACTGCTCCAGGGCAAATGCGCCTAGTATGCATGTCAGCGAAAACAAAGCAAAACCTGCAAACCACCAAAGTTGATATGCTGGAATTGTTTTATTGAGCATTGTTAAGCTCTTGTTTGATGTATTTCATGCGGTCGATGAGCAAAGCACCGGCTATGCCCAAAAACAACGAGATAAGGGTAGCACTTACGCAAATAGCCCAACGGATGGGTTTTACCTTTCTTTCAGCAGGGTATCCTTTTTCGATAATGAACATGGACGATATCTCGGCAGTAGATGCTGCATTGTTCCTATCGAACAACGATTTTACTTTGTTTAAATCGGTTACGGCGCTTTCTTGGCGTTTCAATAGTACTTTATAGGTTTCTACTACTTGGGCATTGCTACCACGTACCAATGGCAATCCGTCGGGCGAGCCCGAGCTAACTATTTCAATGCCATACTCGCCTTTAAGCTTAGCCAAGGTATCCGATAGCGACTGCACTTCTGCCACCTTATCGGCATACGACTTGCTGAACATGGCCGTAACGCTCTCCTTGTTATCTTGCAAGCTGCTGTTGTTCAGTTTGTCAATCATTACGGCTGCCATGTTTACCATATCGGCAGCTAAAACCGGGTCGGTGTCGATAATGGTAATTTCAATGGCACCATTCTCGGTCTTCAATACCGAGTAATTATCCTTAAACTCTTCGGTTACTTTATAGCGCTTGTAGCTGGTGCTGGAAGTATCATAGCCATAATGGATAGCCAAGTTGAAGTGGTTTACCATAAAATCGACCACGGAACTGCTGGTGGCAATGGTAAGCAAGCGGTTAATATCGTTTTTGGTACCCGAAAAGTCGGCTGCAAACTCACTAGTAGTCTCGCTAAACAACACCGAACTCTCTGTACGGGCAGGGTTAGTTGGGTAAAACACCACTTGCGATTTGTAATACTCTGGCAACAATAACGCCACAGCTACACCGCCCAACGATGAAAGTACCACAAAAATAAGAATGGGATATTTCCAGTTGATTAGTACGCGCAGGGCATCAATTAGGTTAAAGGACCTGTCCATTAGAGGTTCAATTTTTTGTGTGGGCAAAGGTAATGTGTTATTGCTTAAATAGTTAATTGTGTTACTGGTTGATTAGTTGAAGGGTATAC
>CAIOSU010000109.1 GCA_903861055.1 uncultured bacterium | reverse complement strand
TTGGTTGTTTCCACCTCCAGATGGGTGTGGTGGATTGACTTTGATCCTTGCACCTTTACGGGTGCTCACTTTACATACAAGGAAAGACAAGAGACGAGCAGAAGGCTTACAAGAAAGTATCTTCCGTTTTTACAGCTGTTTTTTCTTTTTTCTTAACCATGTTTTTATCCAAAATGGTTCTTACAGCGCCATAAGAAAGGAACTTGGTACGTATCACTTGTTTAATTACATCGTTTGTCAGTTTAGCGTAGCTTCCAGATAGGGCAAAAATTTGGTCGGCAATTTTGGTTTTGTACGCTGAATAGTAACCTTTATAGCTTTCCATATCTTCTGCACTCAATACCAAGTTTTTATTGTCGTCATATTGCTTAGTTACCGATGGTTCATTGTTTTTGATTAAATCGAAATCATTTGCAATTTTTTCCAAAACAACCAGTGTTGCCCTGCTAGATTTAATAGCAGCAACCAATGATTCTTCTTCGGCTTTGGTAGCGTGGTCAATGGCTCCATCAAAATTAAAACTGATCAAATCCATGTAAACCAGTGCCATTTCTGCTTTCTTGAAATCGTTTATTTTCATGTAAAGTTCGTTAGCCAGTTGATATTGGCCGTACTTCGAAGCAGACTCGGCCAACTTGGCCATACCTGCTTTGTCGTTTTTGGCTTCGTATAAGGTAGCTATTTTTTGGTATTGCGGCACCCCACCTTCAATGTTGCCGGTTTCAAACAACCTGTTTGCGTATCGCAACAATCCGTCGGTGTTTCCTGCTTTTTCAAAAGCGATGTACGCACTGCTGTATTCGCCTGCTTTTTCGTAGATGGCACCAGCAGCGTTATATCCTTCTGGTGTGTCCATACGTTCGTAAGATTTGGCGGCCGAGGTGTCGTTTCCGGCAGCTAGATAGCCATCGGCAATTTTCTTTACATCTGGATACGATTTACCCATAACATAGTAGCCCAGTGCATTTTCGTATTGGCTATTACCCATACCATAATACAAATCGCCTACTTTTTTGTAGCCAGCTTCTGGGTTGTCCGACTTGCGATAATTAGAAAGCGCACTCTTTACCAGTTTGCCTACTTCCTTATCGTCGCCAGCAGCAGCGGCATCTTCAACCATACCATCACCAATTCGGCTATAGCCTGCTTTTTTCGCTTCCGGGGTGCCTCGCAGGTAATACTTAGCGGCCGAAGCATAATCTTTGCCTGCTACTAAGGCATCGCCAATCAGTTCAAATAGTTCCTTACCCATACCCGATTTGGTATAGTATTCTACTGCTTTTTCAAAATACTCCCTTTTTGCGGTAGCATCAGCAGTTTCTAGGCCTTTGGCTATGGATTCCTCGGCCTTTACTACGTTTTTGTCTTGGGCCATTAGCGCGGGTGCTGTAAGCAAGAAGCACATAATGGTCATAATAATAAGTTTTGCGCGGTGTTTCATATGATACCCCCTCCTGGGGAAAACGAAAGTTGGTTGGTTAATATTGTTATCTTAAAGGTATCGACAATTTAGTCAAAATCCTGCAGAATAACCAAAACTAGCAGTAATTCTTATGTCAAGACTATCGTAGACGAAAAAACTATTGACAAATTTGCCAAACTGCTAATGGCAGCAAGAAAGCTTTCGAACCTATAAGTTTAGGATGAAGGTTGTGCCAAAGGATCGAATTATACCGCACATGGATCTTTCGGCTTTGCGCTAAATTTTAGTTAACATGGCCGTGCACTCTGCATATTGGCTACCTTGGGTATAGCTGTACTCCAACCTCAGTTGGCGCTGATTGGGGAAATATTGCCCAAAACCTTGCACGGTAGTAGCGCCTATTTGTTGGCTCGAGATGAAAATGTCATTGTTATTAATGGTTGCCTCAATGGCGCCAAGACCAAGAAATCCATTTATTACCACTACATCAACACTAAAGCCTAGCGATATATACATATTGTACTGGTTGTTTTGGTTGCCATTGAGCGTGGTGGTGCAGTTTTCTGATACTTGGTAGTTGCCTACATACTTCTCATAACTGTAAGTATCGCAATTAGGGCCTTCGTATCCTTGAACACATACACATTGACCAGATACGCAATACGTATTATTGCCGCTGCAAACCACATTCTCGCAAGTAGTTTTGTCGCACGATGACCAGAACAAGATACTTAGGGCCGAAAGAAATAAGAATGGTATCGAAATAGCGTATTTCATGGCATGATAACTTTGGTACAATAATCAACGTAAAAGTAATAAATAGTTGCTACCCTTAAGTTTTATATTAGAAATGCTCACTAGTAATTATTAGTAGACACATTGCGAAAGTGTGCAGTTTTAATAAGACGATTTTAGTGCAATTATAAGTGTAAAACCCTTAATAGACCTTGTTTTGAGCTTAAATACATAAAAAGAAATTTAACGTGTTGATAAATTGGATTCTTTTCTATAATTTCTCCAAACATAATTATCAAAATGTAAACAGTGATAGTGAATATGGCCTAAATCTACCTAACCTATGTCTCAACTGCTCGATTTTACCTCTAGTGGCATATACTGCCCTATGGCTGATGTATATATTGACCCATGGCAGCCTGTCGATAGGGCCATTATAACCCATGCCCATGCCGACCATGCACGCATAGGAAACCGCAGTTACTTAGCGCATACCGATTCGGTGCCGTTGTTGAAGCACATGCTTGGCGCTTACATTAATATTGAAGGGGTAGGCTACAACGAGCCTTTCCATATCAATGGGGTGCAATTTTCGCTTCACCCGGCCGGGCACATAATAGGCTCGGCGCAAGTTAGGGTTGAATACAAAGGCGAAGTATGGGTAGTAACGGGCGATTTTAAGTTGGTAGATGATAAAATCAGTCAGCCTTTCGAGCCTTTGAAATGCGATGTGTTAATTATGGACTCAACTTTCGGCTTGCCAATATTTGAGTGGCAGCCTCAAGAAATGGTGTTCGATGATATTAACAATTGGTGGCTTAGCAATTCTGAGAACGACCAAGTATCAGTAATAATTGGCTATACTTTGGGCAAAACCCAAAGGCTGTTGCACCACTTAGAGCGCTCTATAGGACCGGTATATGCGCATGGCTCTATAGAAACGGTGAACCAAGTGCTGCGCAATCAAGGGATAAATATAGCCAACGTGCACAAGCTGGATATGAAAAAACCATTGGAGCGAAACTCATTGATATTGGCCATGCCATCAATCATTTATTCTCCTTTGATCAAAGATTTTGCCCCCTGTTCTATAGCAGCAGCATCGGGTTGGATGAGCCTGCGCGGAGCGCGCCATACCCCGAATATCGACAAAGGTTTTGTACTATCCGACCATGCCGATTGGCACCAACTGAAACAAAGTGTTAAAGAAACTGGCGCTAGCAAAATTTTCCTTAGTAGCAGCGGTTACTCTTCGGCCTTTTGTCGATGGTTGGTGGAGAACGGTTACGACGTTACCGAACTTGAAACCAAGTTTACGGGAGA
>CAIOSU010000108.1 GCA_903861055.1 uncultured bacterium | reverse complement strand
TAACCCGCATACTGATAAGCTAAGTAACATCATGATGCACCTGTTCAATCATTCAGGTTTTCACAGGGGGCAGTTGGTTACCTTATTCAGGCAAAGCGGTATCAGTATTATACCTCGCACCGATTACATCGTTTATGCTAGAGGGCTAAAGTAGATTTTTAGGCAAAGCTCAGAATGAATTAACACATTTTTTACAACGCCAAAGTTACAATGCACTTTTCGGCGTAAAAAGGATCATCAAAGAATTTAGACAAAGGAGTTACTTTGGCTCGCTTGCCGTATGGCTCTAGCTCAGTTTTTAAATCGCCACCTTTTAGGGCAATTAGGCCATTCGCTAAAGTGTGATTTGAGCGTTTCTTGATTTTGCCGCGGGTCCATTGCACTAAATCTTCCATAGGGGCCACCGCTCGTGTAATGGCAAAGTCCACATGCCCATCAAACCTTTCTGAGCGAATATTTTCAGCAAATACATTATCCAACCCAATAGCCTCTTTAACGGCTTGCACAACGGTTATTTTCTTGCCTATCGAGTCGGTAAGGTAAAACAAAGTATCGGGAAACATTATAGCCAACGGGATGCCGGGAAAGCCGCCACCTGTGCCCACATCCAATACTTCGACACCTGGATTAAATTTCACCAGTTTGGCAATAGCCAAAGAGTGCATTACGTGGCGTTCATAAAGGTTATCTATATCCTTGCGCGAAATAACATTTATGCGGGAGTTCCAATCGGCATATACGCTTTGGAGTAACGCAAAGCGTTCTTTTTGTTGTGCCGTGAGGGTAGGGAAGTGGTGGAAAACGAGTTCGATGCCGGTTGGGGTCATAGTGCTGCTTTTTGCGATAGATTCGCAAAGGTCGGTAAATAGTGGTAATAAAGGTAAAGGAAGAGGTTTGCTAGATTTTATCCTTCGATTTGTCAAGCATTTTAAAGAGCAGTTCCTTTGCCCGGAACAATTGAGCTTTTACTGTACCCAAAGGTATGTTCAACTCTTGGGCTATTTCTTCGTAGCTCAACTCTTGGTAGTAGCGCATTTCAATAAGCACTTTGTACTTTTCATCCAACTTCTCTAGAGTACCTCGCACCGAAATAGAGCGCTGTTTGCGCATATATTTCTCCTCTGGGTTCAGAGAGTCAGATTTGATGTCGATTGACATTTCATCACCTTCGTCGTTGCCAAAAGTTTGGTCAATGCTGGTAGTCTCCAATCGCTTTTTGCGTATGAAATCAATACAGCTATTGGTCGCAATTTTAAACAACCAGGTACTAAAGGCATATTTAGCGTCGTATTTGTCAAGTCGGTTAAATGCTTTACCAAACGACTCAATAGTAATATCCTCCGCATCATCACGGTTGTGCACCATCTTCAATACCATGAAGAAGATGGAATCTTTATAGCGCGCCATTAACTTCGCAAAAGCCTGCTGGTCTTTGTTTTCGACTGCGAGCCTTACGAGTTCTAAGTCTTCTTGCGAACGTTGTGATGGTGATAGTTGTTCCATGTACTTACCTTAATTGCAGCTAGCAAGCCCAAGCTAAATAAAAATACTGACAGTAAAAAATCACATATCAATACAAATGGTAGCAGCGATGCCTGTTCTAGCACGTTGATTGGTGCAGGCAAACCTACTAATAAGATTATCAATCTTATCAACAGCAAACCACCTGCGTATACAATAAACTGGGGGGTGCCAAAAAAACCGGCTAGGAGCAACATAAAAATCAGAGTATAAAGAAAGGCGGTTGTTAAATATACGATACTTAAAAATATTTTAGAAGATAAATTATAATGCAAACTGGCACCGGTATGTCTTCTTTTTTGGTGCCACCAACTACTCCAATCTGTTTTTGGCTTGCTATTAACTATCCCTTCCGAAATTGCACATATTGCCGTATTACTCCGCTTTGCCATTTCATTTACCAGCAAATCGTCGTCGCCCGATAAGGTAGATGCATATTTATATCGAGCCTTTGAGTTTAGGTAAATTGATTTTCGGTATGCCAAATTTCTACCAACGCCCATATACGGCAAACCGAGCAGCGCCATACCACCATATAGAAAAGCGGTGTATAGGGTCTCGAATCGTATGATTTTGTTTAGTAATCCTTTTTGGGTAGCGTATGGCGAAAAGCCAAGTACTATGTCTGTTTCATTGTCAAAGCAATTTATCATGGCTTGTACCCAAAACGGTCCAGCTGGACGGCAATCGGCGTCTGTAACCAAAATAATATCATGGGTGGCTGCCCTTACACCAGCATCCAAAGCCTTTTTTTTATTGCCAACTTCTCCTTCAATGGTTACCACCTTTAAATTATGGTGTCGGTGCATAAAAACTTGTAACACTTTAGCCGTAAGGTCAGTTGAGCAATCGTTTACTACTATTACCTCAAAACTGGGGTATTGCTGTTGCAATAGATAATCTAAATTGCTACGCAGGTTTTCGGCTTCGTTGCGGGCACAAACAATAATGGATACTTTCGGGCGATAAGCTTTTTCATTTTTGTCGCGATGCGGATACTCATAAAGCATCCACGCAGCAGCAAGCGGAATAAAGGCCACCAACTGTGTGCCAAGCAAAATGTAAATAATCAGCAGCCAAATGTCCAAATTGGTGGGGGTTTCGTTACTTTGCCTAAATTAATCATTTTCTGTAGGCATCGTGGAATTTAACATACAAGCAAAGGACCCCGGCAGCAAAGCAAGGGCAGGCGAAATTACAACAGGGCACGGCGTCATCCAAACGCCCATATTTATGCCAGTTGGCACAGTGGGTACGGTAAAGGCGGTGCACTTTGCCGAATTGGAAACAGAAGTGCAGGCCCAAATTATTTTAGGCAATACCTATCACTTATACCTTCGCCCAGGCCTCGAAACCCTGAAGATGGTTGGCGGCTTGCATAAATTTAATACCTGGAACGGCCCAATATTAACGGATAGCGGTGGCTACCAAGTGTTTTCGTTGGCTGAGAGAAGAAAGATAACCGAAGAGGGTGTAAAATTCCAGTCGCATATTGATGGTAGCAAGCACTTGTTTACACCCGAAAATGTAATGGATACGGAGCGTACCATCGGTGCCGATATAATTATGGCATTTGATGAGTGCACGCCATACCCTTGCGAGCTGAAGTATGCCACCAATAGCATGCACCTTACCCATAGATGGTTGGATAGGTGTGTGAAGCGTTTTAACGAAACCGAGCCACTGTATGGCTACGAGCAAGCCCTGTTCCCTATTGTACAGGGTAGTGTTTACCCTGATTTGAGGAAGCAGTCGGCAGAATATATTGCCAGCAAGGGTATGCCAGGCAATGCCATAGGCGGGTTGAGCGTTGGAGAGCCAGCCGAAGATATGTATACTATGACCGAACTGGTTTGCGATATTTTGCCAGCCGATAAGCCTCGCTACCTAATGGGCGTTGGCACTCCTGCCAACATATTAGAAGGCATAGCCTTAGGCGTGGATATGTTTGATTGTGTAATGCCTACTCGCAATGGCCGTAACGGAATGATGTTTACTACTCAGGGTATCATTAATATTAAGAATAAAAAGTGGGAGCACGATTTTAGTGCCATTGATGAGTTTAGCCCAGCAAGCACAAGCCGCAGGCACAGCAAGGCTTACTTAAGGCACTTGTTTGCTGCCAACGAACTGTTGGGCTTGCAAATAGCAAGCATTAACAACATCTCTTTTTATTTATGGATGGTAGGCGAGGCACGAAAGCAAATATTGGCAGGTACGTTTTATACTTGGAAAGAAGGTGCCATTAAAAAATTCATGCAACGACTATAACATAGGTGTTTAAGCAGCTCGATACATACATCTTCCGTAAGTTTATAAGCACATTTGTGTTTGCACTATTGCTATTTACTATGGTGGCAGTGGTAATTGACTTGGTTGAGAAGCTTGACGACCTGATTGAAAAGCAAGTACCGATAAGCGAGCTGATTTTGGATTATTACGTCAATTTTATTCCGCATATTGATGCGCTGCTTACACCGCTATTTGTGTTCATTGCAGTAATATTTTTTACCTCCAGGCTAGCATACCGAACCGAGATAGTGGCCATGTTAGCCAGTGGTATAAGCTATTATAGGGTGTTACTTCCATTTTTTGTGGCTGCTTTGCTCATTGCTGCTATGTTGTGGTGGGGCAATAACTATGCTGTACCCAATGCCAATAAACAAAGACTGGCATTTGAGGTTAAGTATATAAATGCCTATGCTAGATATCGTAAAAATGTTCATCTGCAGGTGCAAAAGAACCATTATATTTTCATGGAAAATTATGCTAGTAATGATAGCACGGGTTACAAGTTTTCTTACGAAATATTTAACCAAGGGCAATTGGTATATAAGTTACGAAGCGATAGGGTTCAATGGAATGGCAATACAGGTAAATGGACGGTAAAAAACTATGTTGTAAGAGAGTTTAATCGGGATGGAGAGACCTTTGAACAGGGCAAAAGCTTTGATACTATATATAACTTTACCCCAATTGATCTTGAAAAAAGGAAAAATAGCAAGGAGGAAATGAATACCACCGAGTTGCTAGAATACATTGATTTGATGAAGGCCAGAGGAGAGGAGGGCGTTGAATTTTATTACATTGAGTTATACCGGCGCACTGCCGATAGCGCGATGGTGCTAATATTGACTTTAATTGGCGCCACCATAGCCTCGCGTAAGGTTCGCGGTGGTATGGGGTTTCATTTGGCAATGGGCTTTGCGTTGGCAGGTCTTTATATAGTGTTTACCCAGTTTTCTAAAACCTTTTCTACCAACGGAAACCTACCTCCTATATTAGGAATCTGGATACCCAATATTGTTTTTGCCGCATTAGGTGTCTGGTTGTTTAAAAAGGCCCAGAAGTAATGAAGGTATTACTTATGTAACCTTAAGTGCTGGTTTGTGTTTGTTATAGGTTGTTAAGTATTTTGGTTTTAATGTTTAATTCTTGATAGGTTTTGTTTTTGGTAAAGCTTTATTAATATTGTCTAAGGATTACTAACAAACTAACTTAAACTAAAACAAATGAACAAGGTTATTTTAACGATTGCAGTATTTGCTGCTGTAGGTTTCACTTCTTGTGAAAAATGTATTACTTGCGATTACGGAACTGCTGGTTTAGGTGAGCAAGAGTTTTGCTCTAAAGACGGTGATGAGCGAGATGCGTTCGAAGCAGGCTGCTTATTAGTAGGTGGTTCTATCAAGTAAGTTCAATAGCAACTAGCTATCAAAAGGCTGCCTTCGGGCAGCCTTTTTTGTCCTTATCATTCAATAATTGTTATTCTAGATTGGATGTAATGTTATCTAAACTTGCATTTAATTCATCTATTTATTAAGGATATTTTTATCCAATAGTGACGTCTCACGTCGGTTTTTGCTAAAAAACACCTAATCCAAGGTGTAATTTAATTTTTCTTTATTTTTTATCTGAACTAAATTCATTTTCAATTGGTTAAGTATAAAAACAAAGTTTTATGAAAAATTGGATCTTAATATTGGGTATTACATCTACTATGGTATTTGCTGCGTCATGCAACAAAGATGAGAACGGCGACTATGTGTGCACTTGTAAAAACCAAGATGGTGATGTTGAGAGCAGCACTGCAATTGTAAATCAAAACCTAATTAATGCACAAGGTGCATGTTCGGACATGGAAGACCAGCTAAACGACAGACCGTTGGACACTAACACCTACATTTGTACCATTGACTAACCATCAACGAACTTTTGGTAAGAAAGAGGTAGCCCGAAGGCTACCTTTTTTTTATTGCCTTTTTTTCCTCAGTTTTGAGCTTATGCTTAATCGGTTTTCCAACATTACTCTTATCGTAATTTGCGCTTTACTTTTGGTGGGCATTGTTATCACCCGCAAAGTTGATACAGCTATTGAGATAAATGAAAACAGGAAAAGCGAGGAACGTAAACAATTGAGAGATTTTGAAATTGACTGCGCTGGTGAACTCCAGCAGATTGTTTTGGCCGACACGTTAACTTGGATGCGCCTAGAGTATACGTTGCCTAGTTTTAGCTCCTATAATTTGGATAGAAAGGCCGGAGCTTGGTTTATTGATACCATACAAACTGATGCCGCAGCCACAGCTACTTACTTTAGTAAAATTGCCAATGCACAAACAAGTTGTAGGGTGGTTTATGGCGAAGACAGAGCATTGAAAATGCCTGATTATGTGCTGAAGATAATCACTAATAACTTAGATACTTTTATCTACAGTACTTTTGTAGTTGATACCAACTTGTTGGTTCAGGCACCTAATGGACAATTATTCTATGGCAATAACGACAGTCTTTTCTCAAAACTGTATTTTGGCAAGTTTCGCTTTATCCCTGAGCTGGCGGGGCAGTAGTTTTTTCACTTCGCAACATTAAATAAACAAAGAAACCTCCTAAGCCTGTAAGTACATGCCAAAAGGCATGGCCTTGAATCAGGCTCTCAGGGTCGCACCAATTTTTTGTAACATCTTGCCACCAAATAAAAAAGGCTGTAGTCATGCTTAGCATTGCCAAAGCCCCAAACCATATTTGACATGGTGCTTTGCTTGTGCCATGGTACCATAGCGTTGAAACCAATACTCCAGCGATTAAAGCAGGCAAAGCTGCGCTAGAGTTTATATGCCACTTAAGGCCAAACAATAGCCCAAAAACTACTATTGCGGCAAAAATCGTTATCTGAGCTAACCTGGTATCGCTTATTGCTTTGTAGTGACGATAAATCCGGGATAGGTTAACCAATACCGGAAAAGCAACTAGTGCATAAGTGCCGCCCATATCAAATTGCTGCCCAATGCGTGTAATAGAGGCATGAAAAAAGAAACTGCCAAAGCTTAGGTACACGAACGTAAAGGCAAACACCCACGAAATGGTAGGGTTGCGAGTAATGAAGTTAGCTTGTGGTTTGCTGGCCTTGTCGTGAAGTGCAAGCTTGGCACAAATCAACCCATAAAAGAGATAGGCTAAATTGCTCCAGGTATTGGCGCGCTGGCGAATAAATTCAGTTAGGTGGTTTTGCTCACAAAAAATGGTGTTAGTGCCATTGCTGCCAAGGGTCCAGCCTTCCCACATATTTACATCCCAAACCGAATAGAAAATTATTGCCAGTATAACCGTGATAACAACAAATACTATTGTTGGCCCCATAAGCAAACTGCTAAGCGTGCCTTGGTAATTTATGTTCTTGAATAGCATAGCTGCAAGATAAAGCATTACCAATAATAATGGAAAGAAGCTTTTAATCATGCCGCTGGGTGAGGTATGTCACTACTTTCGGTAGTAAATTAAATGATATTGTTACAAACGCAAACTATGAAACTATTGATACTATATGGCACTACTGAGGGCCAAACAAGAAAGATTGCACACTTTGTTGAAGATGTAGCGCAAGAGCGTGAATGTATAGTTACTCTGTGCGATTCGGCCAATGAGTTATTTAATCCAAATGGTTTTGATGCAGTGATTATTGCCTCGTCAATTCACATGGGTAAGTACCAAGCCGCGGTGGCCGAGTTTGCAAAGAAATATGCAACGCAGTTGAATAAGATGCCTTCGGCGTTTTTATCGGTAAGCCTTACTGCTGCTAGCGATGATAAGAAATCGTGGGAAGAGTTATACGAAATAACCGACCACTTTTTGAAACATTGCGACTGGAAACCAACCCAAACCTTGCAAGTGGCAGGTGCTCTTAAATATATGGAGTATGATTTCCTTAAAAAGATGGTAATGCGATTAATTGCCCAAAAAGCAGGTGGTAGCGCCGATACCAAACGCGACCATGAGTACACTCAGTGGGACGAGATACAAACCTTTGTTAAAGATTTCACCAATTTGAAGGCGACGGCCTAAGGCTCAACGGTTACGCCTTTCCAAAAAGCAACGTAGCCTTTAATGTTCTGGGCAGCATCTTTAGGGGCAGGATAGTACCATGCGGCATCGGTGTTGGCCTTTCCGTCAACATCGATAGTGTAGTATGATGCCAGACCTTTCCATGGGCAGGTTGTATGCTGATCCGACTGTTTAAAAAAATCGCTTTTGATGCTTGTGGGTGGAAAGTAATGGTTACGCTCTACGACGATGGTTTCGTCACTTTCTGCTATAACTTGGTTGTTCCAAATGGCTTTCATGCTGCTGCGAGGTGGTTTTCATGATGATTAACCTCCCTTTTGCTTTATTTGTTCACTTCCTAACTTACTATTGTCGTTTAGCCACCATCTGCCAAACAAATGCCAAAGTAAATATCGCCCCCGTCATTAATGCCATTGCACCAGAGATGGAGCCATTGAGCCAGAAGGCCAGGTAATAACCGCTTACAGCCGAGGCAATGCCCACGGCGCTGGCAATAAGCAACATCCATTTAAGGCTGCGAGTGAGTAAAAAAGCTGTTGCAGCTGGGCCTACTAAAAAAGCAACTACCAATATGGCCCCTACCGACTCAAACGCTGCTACTGTTGACAGCGATACGGCACCCATTAGGGCATAGTGCCAAAACGAGGTATTGAAACCCAGCGCAGCGGCGTAGCCAGCATCGAAGGTAGTAAGGCTGAGGCCGCGGTAGCCAGTAAGTAATAGTATTATTAACCCAACAAATACACTGCCCAATGTCCAGACTTGCTTAGGTCCCATGTCTATTCCTGAGGCAAGGGTAATAGTATCGAGTGGCACGTAGGCTATTTCGCCATACAGTACACAGTCCATGTCTAGGTCAATTTGGCCTGCAAAGGTGGCTACGAGTATAACCCCAATGGCAAACAGCAGTGTAAAGGTTAGGCCAATGGCGGCATCGTGTTGCAGTCTCGCTTTTTGGTTGAGGGTTTCGATAATCCAAGTAGTAGCCAGGCCGGTAAGTGCCGCGCCTATCAGCAAAAATGGCGAGGTAAGGCTGGCGGTAAAGAGGTAGGCAATCACAATGCCCGGCAATACGGCATGGCTAATGGCATCTCCTACCAAGCTCATGCGGCGCAATAGCAAAAAGCTACCCAGCAGCGCCCCATTGAGTGCCACCAAACTACCGGTTAATATGATCCAGAAGGCATCCATTAGCGGTTTCGGTCTTTTTGGGTGTATGGTATTTGGCTATCGTGCGGGTCAGTGCCAGGGCTATCGAGCAAAAGCTCCAATTCGCGCTCCAATTCAGGTGTTATCAAGTGCTCAATACCTTCTGCATCTTCGTGCACGTGGTCGGGCGCAATGTTGAGGTGGCGTGACAGGTACAGCTCCCATAAGCGGTGCAAGCGCACCACGCGGGTAGCGGCTTCTAAGCCTGAGCGAGTAAGTTGGTAGCCATCATTACTATCCAATAAGGCACCTTGGCGCACCAATGACCGTAATCCAGATTTTAAATGGGCAACAGGCATGTCGCGTTGTTGGCGCAGCACTTCCATTTCATAAGCTAATGCTTGGTTATCCCTTTTTTCACCCAAATGGAAAAATGCCTTGAGTATGTTTTCTTGCAATATTTTGTTGCGGTGCTTGCGGCGTTGTAGGTATCGGGCCAACACCCCTTGGTTGGGTGCCAATATCATAGAGGCAAGGGTAATGCAAGATAGCACTACCACTATCCAAGGCCCGGTAGGCATGCCGGGTTTGGTGTAGGATATAAACGCGCCAATGTAAGCACCAATGCTGGCCATAATAGCCGATAGTAGCAACATGCCCGAAAGCCTATTTGTCCAATACCGCGAAGCGGCAGCAGGGGCAATTAGCAAGGATGACATTAAAACCACGCCCACAGCTTGTATGCCTGTAGCAACAGTGAGCACGGTAAGGGAAGAGAGGGCCATCTCTAAGGCTTTTACAGGAATCCCTTGGCTTTGGGCGTAGCCTTTGTCAAAGGCTAGTAGCTTAAACTCTTTATAGCCAAAAAACAGTACCACAACCACCAACAACAGTACCACACCAAATAGCCACAAATCTTCGGGTAGCATGGCAGCGGCTTTGCCAAACAAAAACTTATCCAGCCCCGATTGGGCTGCGTTGCCACTGCTTTGTATAATGGTGAGCAGCAAAATACCCGCACCAAAAAACACAGATAGTACCAAGGCTATGGCAGCATCGGGCTTTAAGCGGCTGCGGCGGGTCACCAAATCAACCAAATAAACGGCCAAGCTACCTGTTACCACCGCCCCAGCAAATAGCACCCAAGTATTGCGCACGCCACTAAGCATAAAGGCGATGCAAATGCCTGGCAATACCGCATGCGCAATGGCATCGCCAATAAGGGCGCGCTTGCGTAGCAGGGTATATACGCCCATCAACCCTGAACTGATACCCAACAACACACACCCGATAACCACGTATCGCACGTTGGCATCGGAGAGGGTTAAGAATTGGGATAATGAATTCAAAATTTAAAATTTAAGATTCAAAATTGCTTTGCATTGAAAAGGGAATAGGGTTTCTAATTTTAAATTTTCCAATTTTAAATTTTGAATTATTCACGTGTTCCCACACCCTTGCTACTGGCAATGTCGCCAACTTGGGCTAGCAGCGAAAGCTTACCGCCGTAGGTTTCTTGTAGCAGGGTAGGGGTGAGTACTTCTTTTACTGGGCCGGATGCTACCAAGCGGGTATTTAGCAATACTATCCAATCGAAATACTCAGCAGCCGATTGCAAATCGTGGTGCACCACAAGTATGGTTTTG
>CAIOSU010000107.1 GCA_903861055.1 uncultured bacterium | reverse complement strand
CGACCTGTGGGTAATACCATTTTGGATATACATACTACCGACCCGTTGATAATGATTATTGATACGGCTCCTTTTTTCTTGGGTTTTTTCGCCTATTTAATTGGGCAACGGCAAGAGCGAAACGAGAACATTAATAAAGAATTGATGAGTTCCTTGGAAGAACTGCATAAAATGCAAAATCAACTTTTGGAGCAAGAACGCTTACGCTCTGAAATTGCATTGTCATCTCAAATTGCCCATGAGCTAAAAAACCCGCTCAACTTTATTATCAACTATACCGAAATAAGCATGGAGCTATTGCGCGAATGTGCTATTCCCGAAGGAAGCGGCCCAATGTATGAAGACCTTAACGGCATTAAAAAAAACATATCAGATAACCTGATGGTAATACACAAGCACGGTAAACGCTCGGGCTCCATACTCAGTGAGCTGTTGAAGGCTCAGCATGCTGCTGCCTAACCTAAATGGGTATTGTGCTATACTTAGAAATAGAACAGGCGCGGAAATCCGCGCCTGCTTTGTTTAAATTGTTAACCAATTACCAATTAACCAATAACCAATCAACTACTTAGCCGATCGGGTCATTTGCTCAATCATGTCCCACATTTCGGCAGGCACGGCGCTCATGGCATTAAACTGTCCAGCGCCTTTAAGCCATTCGCCACCATCAATAGTAATGCAATCGCCGTTGATATACGCTGAGAAATCGGACATTAAATAAGCACACAAGTTTGATAGCTCTTGGTGCTCGCCAGCGCGACCAACCGGAACCTTGTTTTCAGGGTCAAACACCTTTTGCAAATCGCCAGGCACTAGGCGGTCCCAAGCGCCCTTGGTAGGGAACGGTCCAGGAGCCACTGCATTCAAACGAATTTTATACTTGGCCCACTCCACTGCCAAAGAGCGCGTCATGGCCAGCACGCCTGCCTTAGCCGTTGCCGATGGCACCACAAATGCCGAACCGGTCCAGGCATAAGTGGTAACCACGCTCAATACAGTTCCTGGCTGTCCGTCTTTAATCCAACGCTTACCCAATGCAAGAGTATTGTTTATAGAACCTTGCAACACAATACCGATAACCGCCTCGAAAGCACCCGAAGAAAGGCGCTCCGTAGGGCTTATGAAATTGCCTGCTGCATTGTTCACCAACCCATCAATACGGCCAAAGTGCTCGTACCCTTTATTAATAACCGCTTCCACTTGGTCATATTTTCGCACATCCGATTGAAGTGCCAAAACCTTGCCACCGGTTTCCGCTTCCATTTCGCGCGCCGTTTCTTCCAGCACATCCAGCTTACGGCTGGTAATAATTACGTTAGCACCCAACTGCAAAAAGTAAGTACTCATAGAGCGGCCAAGACCAGTGCCTCCGCCCGTAACCAATATGGTTTTGCCCTTCATTGCATCATCGCGCAACATCGGATCTTTGTAACTAAACATTAATTGAGATTTTTAGAGTTTATATACTGTTTGTATCACTCAAGATAAAGAGAAATAACTTGGAGGTATAAGTTTTGGAACAAAATTTGCCTTAAACATAAAATGAAGGGCACAGCACAAATATTACCTTACACTACCCTATCTTGCAACTGCAATGGAAGTAAAGTATAAACCACTTTGGAAAAAGATACTGCATGGCGCAGCAATATTTTTTTTGGCTGTGTTGCTAGCCGAGTTGGCTTTAGGCATATACTTCTCGGTAAAAGACGGCAACGAAATGGTGGAAACTGTTCATGATGAGCCATACCTGTATTACCTATATGATGAGGGCGAAACAACCAACCAACATGGGTTTAAAACCAGCTACCCAATAGAAAAACCCATTGGCACGTACCGTATTATATTAATAGGCGGCAGTGTGGCACGTGGCAAAGAGGCTGAACAATCCATTTCGCATTTTCTGGAAAAAGAACTCACCCAAAGGTACAATACCGATAAAATAGAAGTATTAAATGCTGGTGTTTCGGGTTATGTGCTGCAGCAAGAGTTTATATTAGTGCAATCGGTGCTGCAGCATTATAAACCCGACATGATTATAGGGCTTGACGGCTATAACGATTTGCTCACCTACTACCTCAACCAATCTTTAGAAACCAATATAGCCTTGCCTCCGCACCAATGGAGAGATTTTAGGGTAATAAAGGACAATCGTTTCCGCAAAAAGCCATATTCACGGTTTGCCTATTTCTTTAAAAACTTCAATAGGGTTAAAGAATCTTTGATACGTGCCATGGAACTTAATAACGAAGAATGGTTAAAGACCCATACCGACAACCCATGTGGCACGCTATGCACTAGTTATTGGCAGCTTACCGACGATATTCAAGATTTTTGCCGTGCCAAAGGTATTTGGTATGTGCAGTTTCTGCAACCTGTAAAGTTTGAAGCCGAAATGCCAATGCAAGGGCAAGCAAAAAAGATTTCGGAGCAATTGTATGCTGATGTCGATTCATCATCAGGGCCAAGGCCTTATGCCTTTAGTCTGTTGGAAGTTGTTAACGACGACAGAAGCTTGATATACGACGACTGCCATTTATTGCCCAAAGGCAATGAACATGTAGCTAGGGCTATGGCCGATAGCTTGGCACCCGTGTTTTACCAAATCT
This sequence comes from uncultured bacterium, assembly GCA_903861055.1. Classification (GTDB taxonomy): domain Bacteria; phylum Bacteroidota; class Bacteroidia; order Chitinophagales; family CAIOSU01; genus CAIOSU01. Next base: position 730 of record CAIOSU010000107.1, on the reverse strand, counting down.
TTCGTTAAGCACATGTTAACCCGAATGAGGGATAATTGAATTTTCCCTGTTTAGAATGAGTCTAAACGCTAAATTTTGCTTTACCTTTGCTTCGGTTTTTTAAAAATTAGACTGTGGTAGAGAGTTTTATCATTTTGTTTAGGGAAGCTTTTGAGGCTGCCCTTATAGTAGGCATTATACTTAGTTACCTAAAACGCACTGGAGCTACCAGCCAATATAATACAGTAGCATACGGCACTGCAGCGGCCATTGCCGCCAGCCTTGCTACAGCAGCGGCATTCAAAATGCTTGCAGTTAACTTCGAAGGAGCAAACGAAGAGATATTTGAAGGAATAACTATGCTGGTAACGGCTGCGCTGCTATCAACCATGATCATTTGGATGATAAGGGTAAAACCAAGTGTAAAGCAAATTGAAAAAGAAACAAGCAGCACACTTACTGGTAATAAATGGGGGCTATTTTTCTTAGTGTTTGTTTCCATTTTCCGCGAAGGCCTTGAGGCCGTTTTATTTCTTTCAGGCCTTGATATTGAAGGAGCGAATGGCCTAATTGGCGGTTTCTTGGGTATAATGGTAGGTGTAGGCTTGGTCTATCTATTGTTTCGTGGCCTCATCAGGCTCAATTTCAAAGTGTTGTTCAATGTTACCAATACCCTACTGGTACTTATAGCCGCAGGCTTGGTAGCCCATGGTTTCCATGAGTTGCAAGAAGCAGGGGTTGTTACCTTTTT
>CAIOSU010000106.1 GCA_903861055.1 uncultured bacterium | reverse complement strand
TCATCATTCCTGCATATTTACCACCTTCCCGAAGTAAAATTCGCTCAGTACAGGTGTGTTAATTAATACCGTATCACCCACTTTGAAAGGGGTTTCGGCTGTGAAAAACTTTGGATGGGCAGGCATCTTGCACCGCTCAACCAAAACATGCGTTTCCGCACGTTTGTCGGTCAGGGGTTCTTCGTAGAAACCGAACACGCCCAGAAATAGGTAAACGATTACTTCTTTCATTATAAAAATTTTATGCCTCATTACGGTTCGGCTTGTTTTTTTACATTGGCAAATCGCCTAGTTGCTCTTTTACATAAAGAGCTATTTGTTTTATCTCAAAAGGAATACCCTTTACATCGCATTCTTTGAGATACAGTTCGTATCTATCGGCTACCGCTCGGATGTCGGAAAGCCCAAATTTTACCTTATCCAAAGGCATTTTTTCCACACTTTCGATTGATGTTACCCCAAAGAAAGATTTTAACATTGCTGCAATATATCCCTTTTCTTCCTTTCCTGTTCCAAGTTTGCACAACTCAAAACATCCTTTTATTTCATTAATGCAAATATCCCGCTCACGTCTATTTTCTAAATTGTCGTTTTCGTGTTGGAATACGTCTTCTAGCCCGTCATTTTTCAGGGATTTACAAACTCCATCCAGGAGTAAATCAATTGCAGGTTTGAATGTTTCAAAGGTTGGGTTTTTAAAACTTTCCCCATCGATGCTGTTTGTGCGGTCTTTCAGGATGGTAGCAACCCGCCAAATCTTTTTACTTTCATTTAGCAGGTCTTCGTGCTTTTCCATCATTACTAGCAAGTCAGGCTCGAAGGCTGTTTCTCCTTCTGCCTTCATTTTATACCCGCTCTTTTGTATTTCTTTTTTCACTCTACCGCTTGCCCCATCTTGGGTTTCAGTAAAGTCGTAGGTGTAACCCGCTCTACCTGTGAAAATGATATGTACTTTTGCTTTGATGAAAGGGGTTGAAAACTCTCGTTTCCAACGGGGTTTTATTACTCCCCAATCTGCGAACTCCAGGAATGTTTTATTGTACTTTTTGGAGTTTTTATAAGCCTCCACAAATTCCTCCCATACGTGAGAAATGGAATCTATGAGCAAGATATCGGCATTACCTTGTTCGCACCATTTAATAGCCTCGTTTAATGCTGCTAAGCTTCGGTTTTCGCTTACCACAGCTTTTATACCTGCTTTTTTGAATAATGGCACTAAAGCCTTGCTGGCTGCCTCAGTGTCAAGAATTGCAATTGGCTTCGTACTCTGAATTGATTTGTGCAATCCGATTGCTACCTGCGTAGCTGTAAACGTTTTGCCGTCGCCGGCGAAGCCCTGAAAAGCCATTTTTAAAAATGGTCTTACGTTTTCTAAAGGTTGGAACATAATGTTTAGTTGTTTGAAACTTTAATTAGTAATTTAATATCAGCATCCGATAATCCGTACTGAAGGCGTAAGATAGTATCGTACGCCTTGCAAATTTTGAAAGTATCGCAATCCGTTGTTTTGCCGTAACCATCTTTTGTTACTGCGGCACAATGCGAGCGTATCGCCTCTTGGAATGCCTCGATTAGTTCTTGTTTCATAATCTTAGTTGTTTAGGTGAAAAATAGCCCCTTTCGGGGCGTTGCGGTTAGTCAATATTAAAATTAGATACTGCTAGATTAGGGATAGATGCGTACAAAATAGCAGTAGCGGCTACGTCATCCATGTTAGCCACTATATTTTTGTCCAATATCTCAACCTCTACTGTTCTGATGGTTGAACGATTGA
>CAIOSU010000105.1 GCA_903861055.1 uncultured bacterium | reverse complement strand
TTGATTTACTTAAACAACGTGATTGTATTTGCGGAGATATTGTAGAAGAGCTGGATTTGTCGCAAAGCACTATTTCGCAGCATTTGAAAGAGTTAAAAGAGGCGGGTTTGATTCGTGGGCAAATTGATGGGCCTAAAACCTGTTATTGCATTAATACAGTTTCATTTGGTTTGGTAAGCAATGATTTGCAGCAATTGCTAACGGCAACTAAGGGAAGTTGTGGGCCAGATTGCTGTTAATATTTTTTTGTTAAAAGCTATCGTAATATTGCGATTGTAAAAATTGCCATTAAATATCCTATTTTTAAAACTACGTACCATGAGTAATAACCCATTCCCTAGGATGCACGTTAGCCTGTATGTAAAAAACATAGAGCAAACGGTTAAGTTTTATAATGCCTTTTTTGGTCAGGAACCAAGTAAGGTAAAGCCTTTCTATGCTAAATACACTTTGGAAAGCCCCTCTTTAATCATATCGTTTGTGGAGAATCCAGAAAGGGTGCAAGCCAATTTCGGGCATTTAGGTTTTCAGTTGGAGACCAAAGCCGAAGTGGAAGAGCGCATGGCAGCCATGAAAGTACACAACTTGGTAAGCTTAGAAGAAATGGGCACCGCTTGCTGTTATGCCGTGCAAGATAAGTTTTGGGCTACCGACCCAGACGGCGTGCATTGGGAAGTTTATTATTTTCATGCCGATTCGGAGTTTAACGACCCGCACTATTCTAATACCGAAGCCGCAGCATGTTGTATGCCACAAGCCGAGACTAAAGCTGCCAAAGTGGTGGTGCAGTTAACTGAAATTAATGTTTTAACCCCAGCCGATACGTCGCGCTGTAAACCCGGAGGTGGATGTTGTTAATGCGTCGTAGCTTATCAGAGTTTTTAGCCACTTTTATACTAATGTTTTGTGGCACAGGTGCGGTAGTTGCCAATGGTTTTTCAGGCGGTTCGGTTACCCCAATGGGTATTTCAATCGTGTTTGGCGCTTTAGTAATGGCCATAATTTATGCGTTTGGACCTATTTCAGGGGCGCACATTAATCCCGCTGTTACGTTGGCTTTTGCCGTAACTGGTAGTTTTGCTTGGAAGGATGTATTGCCCTACATCATTAGTCAGTGCCTTGGTGCTATAGCTGCTAGTTTGTTATTAATTGCTTTGTTTCCTGACGATACAACTTCATTAGGGGCAACTGTACCAAGTATCGGTATTTGGCAGTCGTTTGTATTGGAAGTGATGCTTACGTTTATGTTAATGCTTGTCATATTGCTACTATCAACAGGCGCTAAAGAAACTGGTATAATGGCAGGTTTGGCTATTGGGATGTTTGTAATGTTAGAGGCTTTGTTCGCGGGTTCGCTTACCGGCGCAAGCATGAATCCAGCCCGTTCGCTTGCGCCAGCATTGGTAAGCGGCAATGTTGAACACCTGTGGCTGTATCTTGCGGCCCCAACTTCAGGGGCCTTGCTGGCGGTGGCTTTTTGGACAGCATTATTTAAGGAAAAGACTCCCTACGTTGGATAATTATCAGCTATGAAGCGCATATTGTTCGTTTGTATTGAAAATAGCAACCGCAGCCAAATGGCCGAGGCGTTTGCGCACATTTATGGCCAAGGCAAGGTAGAAGCCTATAGTGCTGGTAGCAAGGCATCGGGTAAGGTAAACCCTCGCGCCATTGAGTTTATGGCAGAGCTAGGCTATGACCTCGGCACCCACAAATCAGAACATATCGATAATATTCCGGCAGGGGAGTGGGAATATGTTATAAGTATGGGCTGTGGCGACGACTGCCCTTTTGTGCCTGCCAAAGTGCGTGAAGACTGGCAAATACCCGACCCTAAACATCTCACCCCTGAAGAGTTTCGCATCATCCGCGATTTTATTGGTATTAAGGTAAAAGAGCTTATAGATAAGTTATAAACTCATACTCGGGCATAGTGCGATTAAAACTTTTCGCACAATAGGTTGACAAATACTGGTTTTTATTCCCTCCTAAAAACCCTTATTTTGTACACCATACCCAATGCAAATAAATGAAACTACTTTTTCTATTCTTGTCCCTTACTATTTCGGTTTTGCTATATGGGCAACCGCCCGTGCAAGGCGATGAGCTAACAGCGCTGCTTGGGCAACTTCAGCCAAGCCCTCAAATCCAATCCTTAGAGAGCTATATCGGCGGCAATTATGAGGCCCGCGGCATAAAGCTTCACTACAACCCCGATACTAAGCTCGTGCGCATTGAATTATTCAATAAAGACAATCCTTGGGGTGCCAATATTCAACAATTTCAAGGCAAACTACCTAAAGAGCTAAACTTTGAGGATAAGATAGTGCAAGCCAAAAAGAAAATTGGCGATGGACTAGAAGTAGATGGCGAGGTTTCGACAACCTACTTTATCTACAAACAATTTGAGCTCAACAATTTTGATAGCTACAAACTGAATGCCGAGTATATTTCAGGAAGACTCATTAGCTTGTCAGTAATTTTGGTTGAGGGCGGTAGTGGCGATTTGATGGAAGATGGAACGACCAACAAAAGCACCTTTAAGGGAGAGAGTTTGCTTTACATCGTAAAGAAGTCTAAGGCCAATCTTGAATTGCAAAAGCTGATAGAATTGTTTGAAACCTACCATAGTTATGCCGACAAAACGCATATAATATACGCTGGCAATGGCTTGGAAGTAGTAACCGACTACTCGGGTATAGTACAAGAGCTTACTGTTTATGCCGAAGGACAGACTACTTCGCAAGGCGAGGTTACTGGTGCTTTCAAATATCCGCTGCCCTACGGATTGAAACTACAGGATAATAGGGATGCCGTAACCCAAAAATTGGGAGCACCTGCTGGTGGCGAAGGGGCATCTGTTTTTTATAATTATGGCCCATCGCGTGTAAATATATTTTTTAGTGGAGGGAAAGTAGCAAAGTTGGTTATCACCATCAATCCAGATTATAAAGCACCAGCACCACCAGTTAAGAAATTGCCTAAACCTTAAGTGAACATATTGTTAACTCAAGAAAATATCCTAAAATATTGATAGCTTCGAGCTGCGCAAGCAACTAATTGACCAAACTATGAACCCACTATCGCCACACAGTAGGCTTCTCAGCCTCTGCCTTGCTATGTGCATGGCATTTATCTCATCTGTAACACTTGCCCAACAACCCTGCGACATTATTTATGTGTCGCCAAGCGGCAGCGGCAGTGCTGGAACAATAGCACAGCCCACCTCGTTAATTACTGCTCTTACACTTGTAAGCGGCACAAGACAGTATGTACGTATGTTAGAAGGAAGCTACAATGTGGCTTCGGTAATAAATATAGTGACGAACGTAAAAATTGAAGGTGGCTATCGCATTGATGGCAACGGCAATTGGCAAAAACGCAGCGATGCTATTACTAGCCTATCAATGAGCGGTAACGAGGTAGTGGCTCTGGGCCCGCCTTTTAGTGTAAACGTAGGTCATAATTTGGGCTTTAGGGCAGTTGGTGTAAACAACTGGAGCTTGCAAGATATGACCATAAACGTTGCCGCGGCATTAGGTACAACCGATAGCCGTGGACAGTCAGTGTATGGCATATATGTTCGCAATTGTAACAATTATGCTGTTACTCGCTGCACGGTTTTTTCAGGCCCTGCTAGTGCTGGCTCTAATGGCGTGGGTGCAACACCTGGATACGACCCGGTAAATGACCTTTATGACGGCAGTACTGGCAGCAATGCGCAAATTGGCGGTGGCGGTGAGTGCGATGATGACGATTTAAATGACGCAAACTACAGCGGCGCTTTGGGGCAAGGCCATAACGGGAATGGAGGTTTTGGTGGCGCAGGTGCAGGCATAGGAGCAGGCGCTGGTTCAGCTACTACAAACTATACACCTTTTCAAACAGCTGCTGGTGGCAGCACCGGTGGCACGGCATTAAATCCACGCGCAGGCGGCGGTGGCGGTTCTGGTGGTGCAGGTGCCAGCGAAAATAGAAGTGGCGGAAATGGCGGACTAGGCGGAGTTGGCGGAGGTGGTGCAACTGCTGGCACCTCTGGTGGTGGTGGTTCAGCACAAAACAACGGTAATACTGGCGGTACAGGTGGCAGTGGCATAAATGGTACCGATGGTGCCAATGGCCCTGCTGGTCTATTGGACGACTATTATGTACCTGGCGCTCAAGCATCTGCCGGAACCAACGGAACTGGTGGAGCTGGAGGCGGCGGCGGTGGCGGCGGTGGCGGCCAAGGTGGTGCTTTCGTTATTGATGGTTCTGGCGGCGGCGGTGGCGGCGGCGGCGGCGGCGGTCAAGGGGGTCAAGGTGGTTTAGGCGCCTTTGGTGGCGGATCGTCAATTGCCATATATATAGTGAATAGCAATGGCTTGGTTACCGACTGCGTAGTGCAAAACGGCAGTGCCGGTTCAGGCGGCACTGGTGGTGCCGGCGGATCTGGTGGTGTAGGTGGACAACCTGGCCAAGGCGGTTTGAATGCTTGTGGTACTACTAATAATGAAGTGGGCGACGGTGCACCAGGAGGCCGAGGTGGCGCTGGTGGTGTTGGTGGTAAAGGTGGCAATGGCCAGCCTGGCGTTTCGCACCCTATTTACGACAATGTAAACGGAATAACTGCAGGTACTTCAATTCCACAGCCAACCGTGCTCACTGTTAACTATTTAAACGGTGCAGGTTGCAGCAACTCTGAGATAACCATCACCAAACAAACAGGCAACTGGAACCTTACAGGTGGGGCTGCTTTTATAAACGATCTTAACCCGCTGAACTCTTCTTATAACAATACAAGCACTCCAGCATTGGTTAGTTTCCCAAATGCAGGTAGCTTTGATATTGGAGTGAATGGGGGAGTGTTTAAAAATTTCGTAACTATTACGGTCAATCGCCCACTGCCAGCAATAACTAGCAATGTGCCTGGCACCTTGTGCTCAGGGGGAACATTTAACTTGGCTACTACCACGGCAGCCGATGAATATCAGTGGATTATTTATCCAACTTCTGGTATACCAAGCAGCCCAATTTATACTTCAAGTGTTCAAAATCCGGGTGCTATATCCTCTATTACGGCAGCGGGTAGTTACTACCTTCGTTTACGCACCCGCACAGAGTGCTGTGGCTGGTCGGTTCCAGTTTACCAAACCATACAGGTAGTAAACAACCCAACCGTTGATGCAGGCCCTAATGATACTTTGTGCAACGGTGGCTCTGCGGTGCTTACCGCAAACGGAACTGGCACTTTTGCTTGGAGCGACAACCAAACGGGAAACCCAATCACAATTTCGCCTGCATCTACTACTTTATATACCGTTACCCTTACCAATAGCAATGGCTGCACAGCTACCGATACTGTTCGGGTTATAGTAAGCCCGCTTATCGTAACCATTGATTCGGTAAGAGCTGTGGATTGTAATGGTAATGCAACTGGTGAGGTTTTTATTACCCCTTCGGGTACTGGGCCATTTACCTATTCATGGAGCAACAATACCAGCATAAAGGACCTAACAGGAGTTGGTGCAGGTAGCTACACAGTTTTGGTTACCAATGCTTTAGGTTGCACAGCAACTGCTACGGCAACCGTAAGCCAACCACAAGCGCTGTTCGTAAATGCCGCGGTCGCGCAAAACGTATCGTGCAATGGTGGCAATAACGGCGCCATTACAACAACTGTGCTTGGTGGTACCCCAACCTACAATTATACTTGGAACAACGCCCCATCGGTTCAAAATCCAACAGGATTAACCGCTGGCCAATATACCCTTACTGTTACCGATAATAATGGCTGTGCGCTATCAGACACAGTGGTTATAACCGAATCGGGGGTGTTAACCTTAAATGCAAACGTAATCGATGTGCGTTGCTTTGGCGGCAACACCGGTTCGGTTAGTATTACACCTAGTGGCGGTACCCAGCCATTTACTTATGCCTGGAGCAGCACAGGCAACCCAACATCGCAAAACTTGTTTAATCTTGCGGCTGGGGCATATGAAGTATCGGTAACAGATGCTAATGGATGTTCGGCAACAGGTAATTATAACGTAACCCAACCAACGGACTTATTGCTTATAACCTCGGCGGTTGATGCAAGTTGTGCGGCTGGTAGTGGAGGAGAAGCTGCAGTCAATGTTTCAGGTGGCACTACGCCATACGCGTATAGCTGGAATACCAGCCCAGTGCAAACTACTGCTACTGCCACCGGTTTGCGCCCAGGCACATACACCGTTTTGGTAAGCGATAGCAATGATTGTGTTAAAACGGCCGATGTGGTTGTGTCTACTTCTGGCAGTTTTGAGTTGAGTCTGGACTTACAAGATGTTGGCTGCCCTGGCGCAGACAATGGCAAAGCTACGGCAACTATTGTTGGCGGTACCACACCATTTACCTATAATTGGAGCAACAATCCGGCACAACCGGGAAGTATTAATGCGAACCTTGCCTCGGGCAACTATGGCGTAACAGTAACCGATGCCAATGGATGTTTGCAAAGTCAAAACTTCTTTATTGATCAAAACTTGGCCTTAACGGTAGAAATCGGTGTTGGTGTTGTAACCCTTGCCCCTGGCGAATCAGCAGCGCTTGACCCAACGGTAAGTCGCACAGGCAATTATACTTATACTTGGACCCCAAGTGCAGGAATAGACGACCCAACAGTGTTGTCCGTTACTGCAAATCCATTGGAAACCACTACGTACACAGTTACGGTTCAAGAAGCTAACTCGCCTTGTTTAGCTACCGATACAGTTAGGGTTATTGTAAGCAATCTGTATATAGTACCTACCTTGTTTAGCCCCAATGGAGATGGGCTTAATGATGGCTTTGAAGTGTTGCGTCGTCAAGATGTGGAACTTTTGGAGTTTGAAATTTATAACCGCTGGGGCAATAAGGTATTTAGCGAGCTAAACCAACCATGGGATGGCAAGCTTGATGGCAAAGAGCAACCAATTGGTACATACGTTTACCGTGCTGTTTTGCGCTTGCCCGATGGCAGTGACAAGGCTATTTCTGGTGATATTACTTTGATTCGTTAAAAAAATACAAGCTGATGAAAAAGCTCGCTATCATATACCTCTTGTGTTTCACTGCCCTTGCTGGCTTTGCTCAGGATATCCATTTTTCTCAATTCTATAATTCGCCACTTACGCTCAACCCAACCTTAACTGGCTTGGCCGATGGAAAATTTAGGATTGGGGGTTTATACCGTACCCAATGGTCGAGCATTTCGCGCCCATTTCGAACCAGCTCTATTGCTTTTGATATGCCAATACAAAAAGGCTTTGCCGATGGCGATAAACTGGGTGTAGGTTTGGTGTTTTTTTATGACCAAACTGGGGAGTACAATTTTACGACCTTGAATTTAAATGCCTCATTTGCCTACCATAAAGTACTGGACCGCGAAAAGCGCCATTATCTGAGTTTGGGTGTGCAGGCAGGCTTTACGCAAAAGCGCTATGATTTTGCCAATGGCCAATTTGCCGATCAGATAGATGGCTCATTGACAGGAGGTGGCACCACAGCTGAGAATATCAATGGTAATGCCATTATACACGAGAACTTAAATGTTGGCCTTTCATATAGCGGTCGCCTATCTGATAAAACAGCCATTTATATTGGCGGGGCCATGTTTAATGTTACGCAGCCTAAAGAGAGTTTTTTAGACAATAGCGACGTGAGGCTGCCTTACCGCGTATCGGTAAACGTAGGTGCAGAAATAGGTATTGGCAAGGGTGGTTTTCAGTTATTGCCCAGTGTAATATACCAAACCCAAGCCTCGGCCGATGAAATTAATGCTGGCTTAGGTTTTGGCTATAAATTCAAAAACGACTTGCAAACCATTGTAGGAGCCTACTATCGTGTAAATGATGCCGTAATACCGATGGTTGGTTTAGGCTATAAAGGCTTTAATTTTACTTTTAGCTACGATGCCACTACCACCGACCTGAAGAAAGGAAATAGCGGTACAAATGCCTTTGAGTTTTCGCTTAATTATGTAATGCCTTGGAAGAAGTTGCCAAACCAACCTTCTATTTTCTTCGCTCCTAAATTTTAATGCTACCCATGAGAACCATAACCCTACTATTATGCTTGGTTGCATTTGGGGCAGCGCAGGCACAGCATAACAACTTGGATAAGCTGAACTGGAAACAGAACCTGGAGCTTGCCAATGATTTGTATAGCCGCAATAGCTTCTATAATGCTATCGACTTTTTCGAGAAAGTGATAAAAGACAAGCCAGATAACCTAGATGCCCGGTATAAGTTGGCCGAATCGTATCGCCAAATTCGCCATTATGAAAAGGCTGAAAACCTTTATCGCCTCTTTACCCCTGAGGATAGCAAAACTTACCCATTGGCGGTATACTACTACGCCGCTATGTTGAAGGCTAATGGTAAACATGTGGAGGCAATGGAGGCTTTTAAAGTGTTTATCCAAAACCCAAATGGTGCCGCTAGTAGCTATGTAAGTTGGGCGCAAGTGCAATTGAAAGGCTGCGAACTTTACGCCAACAAAAGCAATAATCCCGATATAACCGTAAAACATGCTGGTGGCAATATTAATGGTGCTTACCCCAATTTTGGTGCTGTTTATGAAAGTGCTAATACCATTGTTTTCTCCTCAATTGTATCTGATACGGCCATTGTGGTGCGCAGTGGCGAAACTACTATGCCGGCAACCAACAAGCTGTATCGATCAAAAGCATCGGGCAGTGCTTGGGGTGTGGCTGAACCATTAATAGGCCTTAATGGCGAATCGCATACTGCTAATGGCAGCTTCTCCGCCGATGGTAAGCTGTTCTTTTTTACGCGCTGCACAACTAACGAAAAACTAGAAAATACTTGTGCTATTTATGTAAGCCGTGTGGTAAATGGTGAAATTGAGCCAGCGGTAAAATTACCTGAAAGTATAAACCGAAGCGGTTTTAACAATACCCAACCCGCAGCGGGAGTGTACAATTCAGGTCAACAAGCGTTGTACTTTGCCTCTAACCGTGATGGTGGTAAAGGAGGTTTTGATATCTGGGTAGTAAACTACAATCCCGAATCGTTGACTTTTGGCAACCCGGTTAGCCTTTCTGACCTGAATACCCCTTGGGATGAGGTTTCGCCTTTTTATAATGCCAATTCAAATACGCTTTACTTTAGCTCAAATGGGCATGCTGGTGTAGGTGGATTGGATGTGTTCAGTAGCCAAGAAAGCGAAGGCGTATGGGCAGCAACTGCCCATTTAGATAAGCCCATTAATACTTCGGCCGATGATTGGTACTTTACCTTGGGCAAAGATGGTCTTCAGGGCTTTGTATCGAGCAACCGCCCTGGTAGCATCAGTTTGTTGGCTTCTACTACTAGCGAAGACATTTATACTGTTAGCATTAAGAAGACCGTAAACTACTACGGTTATGTTTATCAATTGGGCGATACCAACGAAATTCCGCTGAAGGATGTAACCATTACCTTGTATGAAAAGAACTCGTCTACGGGTAAATTTGAAGAGGTGATTGGCTATAAACCAGAGTTTAATGCCCAAGGCCAGTTCAATATTCCGCTGCGGGCTGGTAACGATTATAAATTGATTGCTACTAAGCCTAAGTATTTGAACGACATTAAACAGGTTACAAAACAGGAGATTGACTTAGTAGCCGATGGCAAGAAGTTCATCACCTTTAGCTTGGATAAGATTGAAAAGGATAAGGTTTATAAGCTTGATAATATCTATTACGATTATAACTCGGCAAACTTACGTGATAGCTCGAAAGCGGTGTTGGATGGTTTGTTGACTTTATTGACCAACAACCCGAGTATTGTAATTGAACTTAGCTCGCACACTGATAGCAGGGGAGGTGCAGACTACAACAAAACCCTAAGCCAACAGCGCGCTGAAAGTTGTGTGAAATACTTGATAGAAAAAGGGATTGACCCTAAACGCATGGTGGCGGTTGGGTATGGCAAAGAAAAGTTGCTAAACAACTGCGACGATAAGTCGAAATGCACTGAGGAGGAGCACCAAGTAAACCGTCGTACCGAGTTTAAAGTACTAGGTGAGTTGGAAGAGGGTAATATTATTAAGCAATAACAACTTAGGCATGCGCAAAAAGATACTGTTACTGGGTTCGGGCGAATTAGGCAAAGAATTTGTGATTGCCGCCCAACGCATAGGGCAGTATGTAATAGCCGTAGATAGTTACCCCAATGCACCAGCTATGCAAGTAGCCCACGCCTTTGAGGTGATAAATATGTTGGATGGGTTTGCTTTGGATGAAGTAGTGGCCAAACACCAACCTGATATCATTGTTCCTGAGATTGAAGCCATTCGAACCGAGCGGTTTTACGACTACGAGAAGCAAGGAATACAGGTGGTGCCTAGCGCCAAAGCGGCCAACTACACTATGAATCGGAAAGCCATCCGCGATTTGGCAGCTAAAGAGCTTGGTTTAAAAACGGCTCGCTATACTTATGCCAAAAGCGCCGAGGAGCTACAAGCAGCGGTAGCCGATATAGGAATACCCTGCGTGGTGAAGCCGCTTATGTCTTCGTCGGGCAAGGGGCAAAGCTACATCAAAAGCGGGGCCGATATATTGCCTGCCTGGGAGGCCGCTGCAGCCAAGGGCCGCGGCGATTATGGCGAAGTAATAGTGGAAGCCTTTGTGAAGTTTGAATTGGAGATAACCTTACTTACCGTTACTCAAAAAAACGGCGAAACACTGTTTTGCGCCCCTATTGGTCACCGCCAAGAGCGTGGCGATTATCAAGAGAGTTGGCAGCCAGTGCCTATTCCAGCGAACCAATTAATCGAAGCGCAGGAAATGGCTAGTAAAGTTACTGCTGCCCTTACTGGGCAAGGTATCTGGGGTGTGGAGTTTTTCTTGGGCGAAGATGGGGTCTATTTCTCAGAACTATCGCCTAGGCCACACGATACGGGAATGGTAACGCTTGCCGGAACCCAGAATTTCAATGAATTTGAATTGCACCTGAGGGCGGTACTTGGTTTGCCAATACCTGCTATTGAGCAACTGAAAGCAGGTGCTAGTGCTGTGGTATTAGCCAGTGATGACGGCAGCGAACCTTCCTATGAGGGTTTGGATAGGGCTGCTAATTTCGCACAAACCGATTTTCGCATTTTCGGCAAACCTACCACTAGACCATACCGCCGCATGGCAGTTGGCCTTGCATACGACAATCTTGGTGCCGATTTGCGTGAGTTGAGGGCGAAGGCCAGAGCCGTGGCTGATTGTATTGTGGTTAGGCACAATAGTTAGCGTTTAGCTGCACGGGCCTCTTTTCGTTTTTCCTTTTTAATCTTTGTTTGCACACTACCTGCAGAGGTAATGTTTACTTCAATCGGCTCCGTTTTCCCACTTTCATCTACATATTTGGTTTTTACCTTGATTTTGTAATTTATTTCTTTGCGCAATACCAGCAGTTGCCAAACGGTTTTTAGGGTCTTTAGTTCATGCACGTGCGCTGTAATATCAATAGTGGTGTTGCCATTAGCTTTTATTTTAATCAGTTTAGGATGGTGCACCTCACCTGTAAATAGCCCCTCGAAGTCGATATACACATCCAGGTCTTTCAAAGCCAACGAGAAATTGTTCTTATTAATAACTTGCAACGACACATCCACAATAGGTTCGTTAAAACTGAACTTTTCAATATCTACACTCAACAACTTTATTTCGGGTGGGTTCGGCGGAGGCATGCGGCGCACTATTTTTATCGGCACATCTACTTTATGGATAATAGGCCATTGGTAATGGGCAACAAATTCGATAATAAGATCAACGCTATCCTTGTTTTGTAGCTTCTGTATAGCATCTTGTAGAATGGTTATATTCAATACAACAGGCAAAAGAATGGAGTCAAATTCGGCGCCAGCCCTAACACTATCTAATTTCAAAGCACCCGTAACAAACTGAAATGTATCAAAATTTACGGTATAACTAATGCTATCCAGCAGCTTATGAAAGGGGGCTTCGTTTCTTACGGCTATATCCAACCCTATGTTGATGTCTTGGTCGGCAATACTTATTTGTACTGTTGACACTCTTACTAAATCTTTATTGAATTTAGCTATAATAAATGCGGGGTATAGGAGCAGCAACGCTATAATAGTAAGAATTGGTATTAATATGGCAATTAAAACTATCCTTGATTTGCGCATGTTTATTGCATGAGTAATAGGTTAATTAGAGAAGCGACCCAAGAAAATATTACCTCGGTTTAATATCGACCAAAGTTTGATGAAAAAACCTTTTGTTAGTATATTTAACGAAAGTTCCAAGATATGGATGCTGAATTAGG
>CAIOSU010000104.1 GCA_903861055.1 uncultured bacterium | reverse complement strand
ATCGGTTAATGAGTTTGACTATTATGACGAAAAGGAAAAGCTACTGGCAGAACTGCCGAGTGCCGAATCGGGCGGAAAACTGAACAGCAATATGGTTGAGGCCTACTTTAAATTGGCCAACATATACCGATACGACATTTATAACTTGCCCAAAGCCGCCGAAACTTTCGAAGAACTATTGAAGCGTGCCCCAGGAAGCAAGTATGAAGTGGAAGTGCTGTATAACCTTTACCTTATTTACGATAAGCTTGGCAATACAACCAAAGCAGACTTTTACAAAAACGAGTTGCTTACCAAGTACCCTACCAGTAAGCCCTCAATGATAATTAAGGACCCTAAGTACCTAGAGGCTAGCAACCAGATAAAACTGGCCGTTGATGCCCATTATTTGGCTACCTTCGATTTGTACCAGCAAAACCGATTGGAAGAAGCTATCACGCAAATCCATTTGGCCGACAGCCTTTATGCTAAAGAAAACTATCTAAAACCTAAGTTCGATTTGTTGAACGCTTTTATCGTTGGCCAAACCAAAGACCTAGGCGAATACAAAAAAGCCCTTAAAGACATTGTAAAGACCTACCCAAGCGATGAAGTAAAAACGAAAGCCGAAGAGATATTGAGCTACATTGAGAAGAGTGAGGACGACCTAATTAAGCACGAAAACAACTTACTGCGCTACGAATACGATGTGCAAGCGAGGCACTTTTTTATGATTGCCGTGCAGGATAGTAGCATACAAGTGAATAAGATAAGCACTGCCATTGCACAATACAACGATGTAAATCGCAGCTTGGAAACCCTGAAAATAGACCCATTGATTTTGCCCGATGGAAACGTTTTGCTATTTATAAAAAGCTTTGAGAGCCTTGAAAAAGCAAGAACCTATTTAAATGCTATTACCCAAAGTGAAACATTTAATGTTTTTCCTAACGGTGCATTGAAATACCTAATAATATCTGATATCAACTTCAACAAAATTATCATTAACAAAGAGGTTGGTACTTACTTTGAGTATTACGAAACTAAATATCCTAAGTAGTTAACTATGGCCATTTTCGACTACTTTTTCAAAAATAACTTTTGGACCCAATACCGCAAGCAAATTATTGGTTTCTGGGTTGCGTTCCTGTTGTTTATCCTGTTCCTTCCCTTCACCTTTTGGATGGTATCGTTAGGCGCTCTGGGTCCATTGCCCACCATTGAGCAATTGGAGAACCCAAGAACTGCACTTGCAACCGAAATATTCTCTGCCGACTCGGTGCTGTTGGGTAAGTTTTACTCACAAAACCGCACCAACGTTAAGTTCAACGACCTATCGCCTAACTTGGTAAATGCATTGGTAGCTACCGAAGATGTGCGCTATTACAAGCACCCTGGTATTGATGCTAGAGGTTTGCTCAGGGCAATAACCTTTGCCGCCATTGGCGATTTTAAAGGAGGTGCCAGTACTATATCGCAGCAATTGGCAAAGGCGCTTTTCCATGGCCAACAACGCGAAGGGGGTACTTGGGGCAAAATAAAGCAAAAGCTTAAGGAGCAAGTTATAGCAGTGCGTTTGGAGAGCAGATATACCAAAGAGGAGATAATGGCCATGTACCTCAACACTGTTGAGTTTAACGATAACGCCTTTGGCATTAGCTCAGCAGCCTATACCTATTTTAAGAAAAGTGCTGCCGATTTAGACATTGAAGAAGCGGCCGTGCTGGTGGGCATGTTGCAAAACCCATCAAGGTTCAATCCGCGTCGTTTCCCTGAGCGATCGACCAATAGGAGAAACACCGTGCT
>CAIOSU010000103.1 GCA_903861055.1 uncultured bacterium | reverse complement strand
TCCAATACCAAAAAATAAAAAGGTGTTTCTTGATCGTGTTGCGTGACCGCATTGCGGATGGTTCGGCTCCGCTCACCATGACACGGCTCAACAGCAGTCTAGCGAATCATAACGCATTAACTTATTGACGTTGAACCTCCCAACCTCTCCCTGAAAAATGGGGAGGAGCTTACACGACACTAATGTTAATTGCCATGGCTTTTTAGCCATGGCGGGATGATATACAACTAAACACAAATCGTACCTCGTAAATCTTAAATCGCACTTCAAAAAAAAATGTCCACAACAAACTACACCTGTTTATAGCCTGTTTGGCATTACCCCTTCAATGTGATTGGCGTTTCGTAATTTTACACTTTGCACTAATACACCTATGGCAGTCAAAGAAAAAAATCAAAAGAGCACCAAAGGCAAAGAGCCTAACGATGGTGAAGAAGCGGCTGCCAAGGCAAAGCCTTCCGCTATTAACGCTATGCTGGCCGATGAGCGCACGCCGCGCATCTTTGGATTGGCCAGTATGTTCTTGGGCCTGCTTATTGGTGCTGCCATGTTTTCGTATCTTTTTACCTGGGAGAAAGACCAAAGCAGCGTGCTGGAGTTTTCGTGGAGGATGATCCTGAACAGCGACGTAACGGTGGATAACATGCTCGGCCGCTTTGGCGCAGTGCTGTCGCACCAGTTTTATTACAACTTGTTTGGGGTTGCTTCGTGGGCCATTGTAGGCATACTTGTTTCTATTGGCCTAAAGTGGGGTTTTGGTTTGCCTTTGCAGTTGGGTCGTATTTTTAAATACGGTTTTCTTTGTTTAGTATACTTCTCGGTAGCGTTAGCTTTTGTGTTTCAGGTGATGAGTTTTCCCTGGGGCGGTGCTTTTGGTCGTTCGGTAAGCGAGTGGTTGATGGAGTTTATGGGTATGCTGGGCACTGCCGCATTATTAGGTTTTGGTTTGCTGGCATATTTGGTATTCAAGTTCAACTATAATCCTGGCAAACTTATACCCGCTAAAGTATTTAATAAAGTAGCAGAAGCCAATGCTGCCAATAACAAGAACCGTGTTCCTGGATTCCAGTATGAGGATGATGATACCGATGTAAAACAATGGACCAAGAAAATTGAAACCGAGAACGATGAGCTTGACGCCGTTGAGGAAGAGATGACCGAAGGCGAAATAGACCTACCTTGGGAGGTTGACGGCAAAGAGGAAGAGGAAGATGGCCCGTTGGATTTTGACATTATCACACCAGTTGCGGCCACTGCGGCCTCAATTACCACTGTTCCGGGGCTTTCGTTTGAAGTAAATCAACCCGAAACACCCCATGAAATAGTGGCACCTTATGAAGACCTTGCGCTGGAAGTTAATGAAGGGATAGTGGAAAAAGAGGCTGGGGAGATATTTAATGATTTGGGCGAATACGACCCAACTTTGGATTTGAGGGATTTTCAATTTCCGCCTTTGGATTTACTGAGAATACATGGCAGTGAGAAGATTTTGGTAGATACTGAAGAACTGGAGAAAAACAAGAATCAGATTGTTGAAACGCTGCAGAACTACAATATTGAGATATCGAAGATAAAGGCTACCATTGGTCCAACAGTTACGCTATACGAAATTGTACCAGCCGCTGGCGTGCGTATCTCGAAAATTAAAAACCTTGAGGACGATATTGCACTTAGTTTGGCTGCTTTGGGTATTCGTATTATTGCCCCAATACCGGGTAAAGGCACTATTGGTATAGAAGTGCCAAATGTGAAGAAGGAAGTAGTGAGTATGCACTCACTCATTGCCTCGGAGAAGTTTCAGAACAGTAAGGCCGAGCTGCCTATAGTTATAGGTAAAACAATTGCCAACGAAATTTTTACCACTGATTTGGCTAAAATGCCTCACTTGCTCATGGCGGGTGCTACCGGCCAAGGTAAATCAGTAGGCTTGAACGCCATTTTGGTTTCGTTGCTATACAAAAAACACCCTTCTCAACTAAAGTTTGTATTGGTCGACCCTAAAAAGGTAGAATTGACCTTATATGCAATGATTGAGAAGCATTACTTGGCCAAATTGCCTGGTGAGGAAGAGGCCATTATTACCGATACCAAGAAGGTTATCCATACCCTCAATGCCCTATGTATTGAAATGGACAATCGCTACGATTTGCTTAAAGAGGCCCAAGTGCGCAACATTAAGGAATACAACGCTAAGTTTGTAGCTCGCCGCTTAAACCCGAACAAAGGCCATCAGTTTTTGCCATACATAGTGCTGGTAGTGGATGAGTTTGCCGATTTAATGATGACCGCCGGAAAAGAGGTAGAAACACCCATTGCCCGTTTGGCGCAGTTGGCTCGCGCCATTGGTATACATTTGATTATTGCAACGCAGCGCCCTTCGGTTAACATTATTACAGGTACTATCAAAGCTAACTTCCCGGCACGTGTGGCGTTTAAGGTAACTTCCAAAATCGACTCTCGTACCATTTTGGATGGGGGAGGAGCCGACCAGTTGATAGGCCGTGGTGACATGCTACTATCGGAAGGTGGCGAAATGATACGCTTGCAATGCGGATTTGTAGATACGCCAGAAGTAGAAGATATTTGCAAATTCATAGGACAGCAGCGTGGCTATTCGGAGGCATTTAGGTTGCCGGAGTATGTGGATGAAAAGGAAGAAGGGGGAGCCAGCCTTGATATTGGCGAACGCGACTCGTACTTTGAAGATGCGGCACGAATATTGGTGCAAACACAGCAAGGTTCTACCTCGTTGTTGCAGCGTCGCTTGAAACTTGGGTATAACCGTGCGGGAAGGGTTATGGATCAATTGGAGCAGGCCGGAATAGTTGGCCCGAGCCAAGGTAGTAAGGCTAGAGAAGTATTATACCCCGATTTGTATCAATTGGAACAGTTTTTGAACAATCAATAGTAAACGTTGTAAATCATGAAATTTTTACAAACCCTTTGTCTGGTAATGTTGGTGTCAGTAAGCGCATTTGCCCAGAAACCAGTAGATAGGAAAATTGCGAATGACCCGGCTGCCAAAACATTATTGGATAAGGTAAGTGCCAAATACCAATCTTACACCTCGCTAGAAGTAACGTTCAAGCTGAGTATTGTAAGTAAGGTTGATGATTTAACGGAGAGTATGAATGGCAATGTTTGGCTGAAGGGTCAAAAATACCGCGTTAACACTGGCGATATCGAAATTATTTGCGACAACGTAAAGCGCTGGATGATATTGAAAGGCGAGAAGGAAGTACAGATTTCGTTTTACGAACCCGACGCGAACAACATTGAGAGCCCAAGCCAGTTGTTTACCATTTATAAAAACAACTATTACTACATGCTAGATGGCACTGAGGCTTTGAATGGCAAGCAACTTACCCGCGTAAAGTTGATACCAGTTGATGCCAAAAACTCTCCGTACAGCAATATTTATTTGCTTATCGATGCCGAAAACGTTATCCGTAAGGCGCGCATTGTTGGTAAAGATGGGGTAGAGTACAACTGGCAGATTGTAACCTTTAACCCGAATGTTAAGATTGAAGAAAGTAAATTTGGTTTTGTACCAGCCCAATATCCTGGATACAACATTGAAGACTTGACTAACGATAAATAATAGTAACTACTCATAACCGCAATAGCCCCAGTATTGGGGCTATTGTTGTTTAAGGCTCTCCCATTTTGCGAATTACTAAAGCATAATTCAAGTGAGAACTTTGCCATCATTCCCAATATTCTCATTATCTTAATCGGCTCAAAGCAAACCGCCATATGAACCGCAGAGACATGATGAAATTGGCTGCCCTAGGCACCACCGGCAGCCTGTTGATACCTAACCAAGCCTACAGCTTTTTTTTAGACCCCTCGTTTACTAAAGCCGATTTTGGCCCCAACTTTAAGTGGGGTGTGGCCACTGCGGCCTATCAAATTGAAGGTGCTTACCAAGAGGATGGCAGGGGCTTATCTATTTGGGATACCTTTAGCCACCAGAAAAAGAATATTAAGACTGGCGAAAACGGCGACGTGTCGGCCGATTTCTACCACCGCTACTATGATGACATTGCTCTTATTAAGGCAATGAACATGAACGTGAACCGCTTTAGTATCTCGTGGTCGCGTATAATGCCCGAAGGCACTGGTGCCGTTAACCAAAAAGGCATCGATTTTTACCATAAAGTAATTGATCGAACGCTAGAGCTGGGTCTTGAGCCTTGGATAACTTGCTACCATTGGGATTTGCCGCAAGCCTTGCAAGATAAAGGCGGCTGGGCTAACCGCGACTGTATTGGCTGGTTTAACGACTATGTAGATGTAATAAGCAAAGCCTATGGCGATAAGGTAAAAAACTGGATGGTGCTTAACGAGCCAATGGCGTTTGTGGCGGTTGGTTATCTTATGGGTATACACGCCCCAGGCTACCGAAACTTTAAGAAGTTTTATGCCGCTACGCACCACGCTGCTATGGCGCAAGCAGAGGGCGCAAGGGTTATCCGCTCTAATGTAAGTGGCAGCAATGTGGGTTCTACCTTCTCTTGTTCGGCTGTTATGCCTAAAACCAATGCCGATAAACACGTTAAGGCAGCTGCTAAAATGGATTCGTTGGTAAACAGATTGTTTATTGAACCTGCAGTGGGCAAAGGCTATCCCGTAAATGATTGGAAGCTTTTGGAGAACATTTACAAGTATGTGCAACCTGGTGATGAGGAGAAACTGGTTGCCAATTTTGATTTTATCGGCATACAAAACTATACCCGCATTATGGTGAAGCATAGCCTGTGGCCACCTATTCTTTGGGCAAACCAAGTAAAGCCTAAAAACCTAGTTGGACCCGAGGATATTACCGATATGGGCTGGGAGGTTTACCCTGAAGGTATTCATCAAGTGCTGAAACAATTTGCTGCTTACCCTGGAATCGATAAAATTATCGTTACCGAAAACGGTGCAGCATTCCCTGATACGGTTGAAGGAAACAGCGTGCATGATGCCAAGCGAGTTGATTTCTATAAAAAGTACTTAGCGCAAGTATTGAAAGCCAAGCAGGAAGGTGTAAATATTCAAGGCTACTTCTGTTGGACATTGATGGACAACTTTGAGTGGGCAGAAGGCTATAAACCACGTTTCGGCTTAGTGCACGTCGACTTTGAGACCCAAAAGCGCACCATGAAAGACAGTGGCCTTTGGTTTAAAGAATTTCTTAAGTAGTCAATAGTTCATGGTCCATAGTCGATTGTAAATAGGGTTGATTGGCTATTGGTTTTCGACATGATTTTTTCAAAAATTCCATGGACTATCGACTATCGACCATGGACTATAAACATTACCTTTGCCGCATGGAAAGAGTTGTAAGTGGCGTTCGCCCAACGGGGCAGATACATTTGGGCAACTATTTTGGTGCCATCCGAAATTATGTGCGCTTGCAAGAGCAAGCCGATTGCTTCTATTTTATAGCTGATTATCATAGCCTTACCACGCATCCAAACCCAGCCGATTTGCATGCAAATGTGCGCGAGGTGTTGGTTACCTTTTTAGCTTGCGGTCTCGACCCTGAGAAGGCTACCCTTTATGTACAAAGCGACCAGCCCGAAATACCCGAGCTGTATTTGATTTTAAACATGCTGGCGGGCATTGGTGAGCTAGAGCGTACCGTTACCTATAAAGAAAAAGCATCGAAACAACAAGATAACCTGAATGCTGGCCTGCTTACTTACCCAGTGTTGATGACTGCAGACATTATCCTACACAAGGCCACCAAAGTGCCAGTGGGTAAAGACCAAGAACAACACTTAGAAATGAGTCGCAACTTTGCCAATCGTTTCAACTTTCAGTACAACTGTGAGATTTTTCCGGAACCACAGGGCTTTAATTTTGGCGAAGACTTGGTGAAAATTCCTGGGTTGGACGGCACGGGCAAAATGGGCAAATCGGAAGGAGGAAAGAATGCTATTTATTTAGGCGAAGACCCCGATAGCATCCGCAAGAAAGTAATGCGCGCCGTAACCGATGCTGGCCCCACTGGCACCAACCAGCCGCTTACCGAGCCGGTTGCTAATTTGATTGCGGTAATGAAGGCAGTGAGCAGCCCCGATACAGTGCAATTCTTTTTAGACCAATACGCAGGTGGCAGTATCCGCTACGGCGATTTGAAAAAGCAATTGGCTGAAGATGTGGTAGCCTTTACCGCGCCCATCAGAGCGCGTATGCTTGAGATAAGTAAAGATGACGCATTAATATCTCGTACCGTAAAACTAGGTGCCGAAAAGGCCCGTGCCAGTGGCTCACAAACAATTAAAGAGGTTAGAGAGGCAATTGGTATTAAAAGATTTTTCTAGTTAGCCATTATTCATTTATATTAGGCCTCGCAAACCACCCCTAAGTTTTGGAAGAAAGGAACATTAAACATATCGCTATTGCTGGCAACATAGGTGCCGGTAAAACTACATTGGCCGAAGTTTTGGCTAAAAATTTTAAATGGAAACCCCATTACGAGGACGTTGAGAACAATCCGTATCTGAACGATTTCTATAATGATATGCCGAGGTGGTCGTTAAATTTGCAGATTTTTTTCTTGCACAATCGCTTCAAGCAGATTATTTAAATTAAGAGCGGCCCCG
>CAIOSU010000102.1 GCA_903861055.1 uncultured bacterium | reverse complement strand
CCAATACTTCGCGCTCTTTGGCAGCAAGGTCTTCCCGGTTTTGCTGTTCGAAAATCGTTAGAGAAACGCGGCGTTGTTTAGCCAACTTATTCAACAATTTCAACTCGCTTGCTTCGTTCATTTCGCCAGAAAAACCCTCTGAAGTTTTTTCGATAATGATAGCCGATTTAATGGCACGTAAAGTGCGTAAACCCGCTTCATCCTTGGCTTTCATCGCCTCTTTAATTTGGTCGTTTACTTTAATTTCTAATGACATTGTAGATAATTTTTAAAGAAAATAATTAGGCTTCTTTGTTCAAAGTGTCGGCCACTTGCTTGTGAAATTTCTTCGCAAATTCTTTGATTTCGTTCGACAAGTCTTTATTGTTGGTGGCTCTAGCAAAGGTGTCGGCCATACCAAAGAAGGTTTGGAAATAGAAATCATTCATCTCGTCCACCATCATTTTTTTGGTCCACAAGTCTATGCGCAAGGCCGATTTCTCTTCGCCATCCCATACACCGAAAAGTACGGCTTTGGCTTTTTGTAATCCTTCTACACCCCCATCAGGAGCGTTCCATTCAATAGCTTCTGGCATTTTATCATCGTCCAAGGCTATTTCAATATTGATTCTTGATTTGTGCATTGTAGGCTTATTAAAATTGTTTTTGTTGTTTGTTCATTTGTTTGTTGAGCTGCTGTACGCAAGCGCTGATATCCTTTGGTAGCGGCGCTTCTACGGTTATTTCTTCTTTCTTCATATTCATAAAAACCAAGCGATAGGCATGCAAAGCCAATCTGTTGAGCAAAGGTTTTTCGTCATCGTCTTTAGTTGATAATTTGTATTTCTTTTTGATGCCCGACAATAAAAAGGGTTCGCCACTTCCATATAAGGCGTCAGCAACAATTGGATGTCCCATATTAGAGGAATGAACACGAATCTGATGCGTACGACCGGTATGAATCTGAAATTGCAACAAGCTATGCATCGGCCATTGTTCTACTATTCGGTAGTCGGTTATGGAAGCTTTGCCTTTGCGGTTCACCACCATTTTTCCTTTGATGGTGGGGTGTTCTGCTATTGGACTTTCGATGCGCCCTTGTTCGTTCGTTACACGACCATGAACCAATCCGGCATAAAATTTACCCACGCTATGCTCCTGAAATTGTTTAGACAAGCTTTTGTGCGCTTCTTCATTCTTGGCAAAACAAAGCACACCACTTGTGTCGCGGTCTAGACGATGGACTACCCATATTTTTTGATCCAGCTTTTCTTCAAGTGCTTTGTTTACACTCACTGCTTCGGTATTAAAACGTTCGGGTATCACAGTTGAGCCGGCGGGTTTATTCACCACGATTATGTCCTCGTCCTGGTATAAAATGTCAAGATTCATTGCGCCTGCGAAGGTATTATTAATTCTGCGTTTAACCTTGGGTAAACCAAGGCGCTGCCAAAGCTTGTGCCAAACGCTCCTCTTCATTGCCCCGAACTATTATAAAAGGCTTGCCAGATTCTACCACAATATCTTGATA
Source organism: uncultured bacterium (assembly GCA_903861055.1). GTDB lineage: Bacteria > Bacteroidota > Bacteroidia > Chitinophagales > CAIOSU01 > CAIOSU01. Next base: position 632 of record CAIOSU010000102.1, on the reverse strand, counting down.
CAAATGATAAAAATACTGGCGCATTTCGGGCTCAGGATGTTCGCGTAGAGGGTCTTCGTCCCAAGGCATATCAATATCGCAGAGGATATAGGCATCATAATGCCGCTGGGCAATCGCCTCCAAAATAGGAGTTTCTACTTGGCCATATTTATGCTCGCTCCACACCTTGAGTACATAGAGGTCGGTGTCGCAAATCAGGTATTTATTGGCCTGCTGCGCCCATTCGTCCTCGCTCGCTAATTGGCCTTTGGCAATGGCCAGCAAATCTTCATAATGGTATGCTTGACCACGCTCCTCTAGGTATGTACGCGCATATTCCGGCACCCAAACAGTGTTTAGTTGCTCGGCCAAAGCCTTGCTCAGTGTGCTCTTGCCCGTACTTTCAGGACCGATGATGACGATTTTTTTCAGCATGACGTGAGCTCAAAAATAAGGTAAGGCGCTGTGAGAAAAATTATTTTTTGGGGGTTGGCTATGGTTTGAAAATCTATTATGGCCTTATAATAGGATTGTTCTATGATACCAAGCGCTATTGAGAAGGCCTAAATCATTTTAAATCTTCTTTATATAAACAAATAGCTTTATCACACTCAGTGGACATGCCCACTCTAAAGTATCTTGGCTAAATTATG
>CAIOSU010000101.1 GCA_903861055.1 uncultured bacterium | reverse complement strand
TACACCGTCAATTTGTTTAGTTTCTTGCGGCACCAGTTTTTGCAAAACAGTATGAATATTAAAGAAGTCAATAACCAGTATTCCGCCATCCTTTAGACCCCAATTAGCTGCTCGTAGCGTTTTTAGGTTATCGCTTTCGCTTTCGAAATAACCAAAACTGGTAAAAAAATTGAAAATATAATCATAGTAGTTTATCCGAAAGTAGTTGCGGATGTCATGCTGGTAAAAGTGAAGGTTAGCCGCTTCTGCAGCCTTTGCTTTTCTGATACTGCTTATCGACAAATCAACCCCGGTAACATCAAAACCTTTGCTGGCTAGAAACATGGAGTGCCTGCCTGCGCCGCAAGCCAAATCCATAATAATACTGCCACTTTTAGGGTTTAAGGATTTCAGTAAATTACCTATAAATACTTCTGCTTCTTGTTCATCTCTGTTTTGATATAGCAAATGATAGTATGGCGAATCAAACCAAACTTTGTACCAGTCACGTATATTTTTAGTCGCCTCGGGCTCCAATGTCATCTGCTGTTTTATTGAAATAATATGCTAATTTCGTGCACTAAAATACTGGGAAAAATTGACTTTAATCAAATCTATATCGGGCATCAGGGGTACTATTGGGGGTAAACCAGGCGATAACTTAACACCACACGACATTGTAAAATATACTGCTGCTTATGGCGCTTGGCTTCAAAAGAAGAAAGCCGAGCATTACAAAGTAGTTATTGGTCGCGATGGAAGGGTTTCTGGTCCTATGGTTCAGCAAATTGTAACAGGCACTTTATTGTCGCTTGGTATTGATGTTATCGACCTTGGCCTATCTACTACCCCTACTGTTGAAATGGCAGTTGTAAATGAGGGCGCCGATGGCGGAATAATACTTACAGCTAGCCACAACCCTAAACAATGGAATGCCCTAAAGTTGTTAAACGAGCAGGGGGAGTTTATTTCTGAGGCTGATGGGGAGCTAGTGCTTAAGCTGGCTGAGAAAGGGGATTTCAATTTTGCCGAAGTAGGCAAACTGGGTACCTACAGTACCAAGGATGACTACATTGCCTGGCATATACAACAAATATTAGCATTGCCATTGGTTGATGTAACGGCCATTAGATCAAAAGGATTTAAAGTGGTAGTTGATGCGGTAAATAGCACTGGTGGCATTGCCGTACCCATGCTATTACGTGCACTTGGAGTTGAAAATATAGTTGAAATTTCTTGCGAACCCGATGGTTTGTTCTCTCACAACCCTGAGCCGCTGCCAGAGAACCTTATTGCATTAATTAGCGAAGTAAAGAAAACCAATGCTGATATAGGCATAGCCGTTGACCCAGATGTAGACCGTTTGGTATTTGTAAACGATGATGGAAATTGCTTCGGAGAAGAGTATACTTTAGTAGCTATTGCCGATTATGTTTTGCAGCACAAACCAGGCAATACGGTTAGCAACCTCTCCTCAACCAAAGCATTGAAAGATGTAACCATTAAACGCGGGGGAGAACATTTTGGAACTGCCGTTGGCGAGGTTAACGTTGTGACTAAAATGAAAGAGGTGAATGCTGTAATAGGTGGTGAAGGCAACGGAGGTATTATTGTACCCGAGCTGCACTATGGCCGTGATGCGTTAGTGGGTATTGCATTATTTCTTACGCATTTGGCTAAGTTCGGCAAGTCAGTTTCGCTTTCTGAATTTTGAATTGCATCTGGTAAACG
>CAIOSU010000100.1 GCA_903861055.1 uncultured bacterium | reverse complement strand
TGCCTAAATTTGAAGGGCAAAGATAAGAAATTTTAGGCAAATTACTGATATTCAAATCTGTCGCACCCGCCTTTACCTTGTACATTAAAGCATTAGCCACTTGATTATACTTAAAACTATAGCCGCCACGCAACAGTTCATTGTAGCCGAAAAGCAAACTGGCAAAACCATTGGGTTTGTACCTACTATGGGCGCCTTGCATGCCGGCCATATATCGCTGGTGCAGCAAGCCAAAAGCGAGACCAACTTGGTGGTGGTGAGCATATTTGTAAATCCCACCCAGTTTAACGACCCTAAAGACCTTGAGAAATACCCGGTAACTATTGAGGCGGATACCGAAAAACTTATTGCCGCTGGCGTTGATGTACTTTTTCTGCCATCGGTGGCCGAAATGTACCCCAATGCTGCTAGCCGACAAATGGACTACGATCTTGGTTATATCGACACCGTGCTAGAAGCAGCAGCACGCCCAGGACACTTTAAAGGTGTGGCGCTGGTAGTAAAAAAATTACTCGATATTGTTACACCACATAAACTGTACATGGGCCAAAAAGACTACCAGCAGTTGCAGGTAGTGCGCAAACTGATAGCCGACTTCGATTTGGATATTGAGCTAGTTTCATGCCCGATAATAAGAGAGCCCGATGGTTTAGCCATGAGCAGCCGCAACGTGCGCCTGACCGACGAATACCGCATAGCAGCTACCGAACTGAGCAAGGCTCTCTTCCATTTAAAAAAAGATATTGCCAACCAAACTCTACCTGCGGCCAGGGCAACAGCGCAGCACCATCTGAACTCGCACCCATTGATTGATGTTGTGTACCTTGAAATAGTGAATGGGCATGCGCTTGTACCCATTAACCACGTTAATGAAGCTACTAACATTGCTGCCTTGCTGGCTGCAAAGGTGGGTGGGGTGCATTTGTTGGACAATATCATACTAAAACCCTAATTTTGCAGCGCCATGCAAATACAGGTACTAAAATCGAAAATACACCGCGTGAGGGTTACCCAAGCGGAGCTTGACTATGTAGGTAGCATCACCATTGATGAAGATTTGATGGACGCGGCCAACATGATTGAGTTTGAGAAAGTGCAAATTGTAAACGTAAACAACGGTGAGCGTTTCGAAACCTATATTATCAAAGGGGAGCGCGCCAGTGGCGTAATTTGCCTTAATGGCCCTGCGGCCCGCAGGGTGCAAGTAAACGATATTATCATTATCATTACTTACTGCACACTTCCATTTGAGGAAGCCAAAAAGCATAAGCCCGTTACCATTTTCCCCGTAGATAACCGCCTATAACCCATCCCTTTATTTTGAAAGATAAAATCATCCAAGGCTTAAAGTTTCTCGTTTTCCTGGGCCTGGGGGTGTTTTTGATATGGTGGGTATTGAAAGATTTTACCGAAGAGCAGCGCAACGAGGTATTGAGCGCCATGAAAAGGGCGAATTTTGTTTGGTTGGGCATATCAATGGCACTGGGCGCAATAGCCCAATTTAGCAGAACCATTCGTTGGCAGATATTGATAAAACCTCTAGGCTATAGGCCCGGGTTTGTAAATATGCTATTGGCCGTTATGGTAAGCTATGGTGCCAATATGCTGTTTCCACGCCTTGGCGAAGTAAGCCGCTGCGCTATTGTAAACAAGTATGAGAAAGTGCCCGTGCAACACTTGCTGGGCACCGTAATTACCGAACGGATACTGGACCTAGTAGCATTGGCCTTTATCTTGTTTTTGGGTTTTGTTATCGAGTTTGAAAAAATTACGCTGTACTTTAACAATGAACTTGCTGGTGCTTTTAGGGAAAAGATACAGAATATGTTGCCTACTGGCTTTGGCATTATCATAGCAGTGTTAGGTACTGCTACTTCCATAGCTGCATTTGTGCTACTGCGCCGCACCATATTGAAACTGCGCTTTTACCATAAAGTACGCGATGCTGCCAAAGGTTTGTTAGACGGTATCAAATCTATACAGAAAGTAGATAAGCCGTTCATCTTGGTTTTTCATTCGGTATTTATTTGGATGTGCTACTACGCCATGCTGCACGTTTGCATATTTAGCCTGCCAGAAACCAGTGCTTTGAGCGTAGGCGCCGTAATTACGGCATTTGTGGCCGGGGCTCTGGCCATGATTATCACCCCGGGGGGCATCGGCTCTTACCCCGCTTTTGTAATGGCGGCCTTGGCACTTTATGGTATTGAGCCAACCATTGGTACTGCCTTCGGCTGGCTGGCATGGAGCTCCCAGCAGGTATCGATTGTAGTTGGCGCAGTGGTTGCGCTTGTTTTATTGCCAATCATCAATCGCAATAGCGATACCGCAAATGCCTAGCCAGAAGTTTATACAAGCTAAAATACTGCCGCTGGATGCCCTTCAGCATAAGGCTGCCCTATGGCGGTTTAAAGGTAAACGCGTGGTTTTTACCAATGGTTGTTTTGACCTATTGCACCGCGGGCACTTGCATTCATTGAGCGAGGCCAAAGCCTTGGGCGATGTGTTGGTAGTGGGCTTAAACACCGATGCCAGCGTGAAGCGCCTAAAAGGCCCTACCCGCCCGATACAAGACGAAACTACCCGCTCCGAAATACTGGCCAACCTAATATTGGTTGATGCCGTGATATTGTTTGATGAAGATACTCCCTTAAACCTTATACAAGCCCTTACACCCAACGTACTAGCCAAAGGCGGTGACTATCAACCCGAAACCATTGTTGGCTACGACTGGGTAACCCAACACGGCGGCCAGGTAGCTATTATCCCCCTGCTTGATGGGCATAGCACTACAGGAACGGTGAGGCGTATGGGACAGCTAGATTGAAAACTATTAGGGCTTTTGAATTCCCTTTTCGCTGTTTCTATTTTTTGCTAGTTTTTAGGCTAATTGAGTTTATACTCAATCTAAGGCAAGGTTTATTTTTCTTTGGGGAGGGAAATTTTAGCTAATGTTGTTCCTTTCTGCAAACAGTACTTCTTCCTTCGAGTTTATAAAGCCTTATTTCTCGTAACGATTGTAATGGTTTACATGTACCTGCAACCGAGGAATATCTTGATCGGTAGGTTTTGCCGTTTTTGTTTCAATAATTACAAAGCTTTTTAACAATCGGTCGTAATATACCAAATCCATAAAAAACTCATCTCCCTCTTCATGTAATCGTTTTTGTCGGGTTACGAAGGTAAAGTCATTACCCAATTCAAGCAGAAAATCGTGCAAGCGAGCAATAATGGCTTGTTCCAAATCTTTCTCGCAAAGAAATGCGCTATGATCTAACTCAACAAACTCCAAGTATACTATTTCTTTATTGAGCTCTTTAGTATTTGCAGGCACGCTTTCATCGCTGGCGAGATCTGATACATTTTCACCTTCAGTGTTCAAAAACAATGTTTCCCACAAACCGCTATAGATATGGTGATCTAATTGACGAGCAGTCCAATTATTCCTGATAGTTTCTGAAATGTAAAAATCCCTTTTTTCGGTAGATTCTATCCTAATCAATATTTTGTAGTGAATCCATTCCAATTGCGGATACAGTGTATTATCAACTGGGAAAGTATGGTAAAACTGACGAAACAATTCAATTTGACGTTTTGAGAATCCAATACCAAACTCAGGCTCTAGTTGCTCAGAAACATACTTTGTTAAATACTCACCATAAGCCGCCCTATCTTTTCCTTGCTGTTCTTCCTCAAATATGCACTTACCAATGTGCCAATACATCAACGTACGTTCATGATCCACCGAGCTTTTTGCTTTTTCTCGTGTGCTAATTATTATTGTCTTTATATCAGCAACAATGGATTGGTTAACAAGCATTGTATAAAATTATTAAAAAGATTGCGAACGCGTTGAATTACCATTTAAAAAACCAAACCTAAAAGTAAGCATTTTGATACAAGAAGCTCATCGCATAGTTCAACAGCCCACCAATCAAAATAACATTTATTCATCGTATCTATTGTCACATACTCATGCAAATGCGTAATTTGTGCTAAGATTAATAGGATTCAGGACAGTGTTTTCCTATCTCTTATCTCACATTTGTCACCTCATATCTAATTGTGTTCGCTATCATCGACATAGAAACCACGGGCGGCAACAGCCGCAACGACCGGATAACCGAGATAGCCATATTTGTGCACGACGGTGAAAAGGTGGTGGCCGAGTACGATACGCTCATCAACCCCGAATGCAAAATACCTTATTACATCTCGGAGCTTACGGGCATATACGACCACATGGTGACCAATGCGCCTAAGTTTTATCAAGTAGCCAAAAAGATTGTAGAGATAACCGAAGGCTGCACCTTTGTGGCCCATAATGCCAAGTTTGATTACAACTTCATTCGCAACGAGTTTAAAAGTCTTGGTTTTGACTACACCAAGACTACCTTGTGCACCGTGCAGCTTAGTCGCAAACTATTGCCCGGCCATGCCTCGTATAGCTTGGGCAAACTCATCAAAGACCTAGGCATTGACTTGCACATGCGCCACCGCGCCGGTGGCGATGCCGCTGCTACCGTAAAACTGTTTGAGCTGTTGCTGCAGAAAGATGGCAATGGTTTTAGAAAACTGCGCAGCAAAGCCACACCCGGCATAGCTAGGGAATGGGAACAGCACCACCTGCGTCCCATAGTAGAGTCGTTGCCTGAAAAAACGGGTGTATATTACTTCTATAATGATGCGGGCGAGCTGGTATATGTAGGCAAAAGCCTGAACATACGCAGCCGGGTGACCACCCACATGGCCAACTATACCACCCAAAAATCGGTAAACATGCGCAATACCGTAGCCAGCATTAAATATGAGCTTACGGGCAGCGAACTGGTGGCTCTGCTGATGGAGAGCGCCGAGATAAAACGCCACCAACCCATCTACAACCAAGCGCAACGCCGCGCCAGTTATGAGTTTGGCCTACTGGCCAGCATAGAGCTGGATGGCTACATACGACTGCGCGTTGATAGAGTGACTAAACAAACGCCCCTCACCACCTTCACTACCCGCGACGAGAGCAAGGTATTTGTTGAGCGATTAATTGAGGAGTTTTGCCTTTGCCCCAAGCTGACAGCGCTGGAGTTTGGCGGTGGGCCGTGCTTTAACCATAGCATACACAAGTGCATTGGCGCCTGCGTAGGTCTTGAAAGCCCTGAAGTGTACAACAAGCGCGTGGAAGACGCCCTGCGCATTGTGCGCTACGACCACGAAGATTTTTTGGTAATTGACCAAGGCCGCTACACCGACGAACGCTCAGTAGTATTTATTGAGGGCGGTCGTTATATGGGCTTCGGTTTTGTGCCCGAAACGCAAGTAAAAAAGGGTGTTGAACACCTAAAAAGCTGCATCAGCCCGCAGCAAAACAACCGAAACGTGCAAAGCATAATTAAAGGCTACCTGGAACGCAACGCAGTGCAGAAATTAATACCGCTTTGAGTTGATTGCTATTGGATTGGTTACTAGAGCTTGAAGCCAAAGAAAGCAATATCTTTGCATCATAATGTCAGCACCCAAGCCACATAACCGCAACGGTATCTATTCCAGCGCCATCTTCTTTGTAAGCTTTGGTTGCTATATAACGGCTATTTGGCTGGCCGCCAACAATGCTGGCACACCCGCTAGCTTTGAATCGGCGTTTAAATGGATTGATAACCTCAGCGTCATTCCTTTTGGTGTGGGCACCTACCTTGGCATTCGCGCACTATACCAACAAGGTACTAACCCTATGTTCCCGTTTATGGGGTTTGCGCTAAATGGCATTATGGTTTTCAAGGTGGTGTATGGTTGGCTGGGCTGGGCGTTTGCGTGGTAAGTTACTTCTCAGGCTCAATATCCCGGGCATTAACCACCACTACTTTTCCATCGATACCCAAAACCAATTTGCCATTGGTCTTTTTCTTTTCTTCTACCAAATCGAGATAAGACTGCTTTACTCCAGCTATTATCTTGTCCTGTAGCTCTTTAGCTTTATTTTTGTCCATTAGCCATGCTTATTATTTGGTCATAAATAGCCTCATCAAATATAGCGATATCGCTTCCAACTTTCCCTAATACTGCTAATTCCCTGCCATATGAGTTATCCATTATCACCACATTATCACAAATCGGCAAATAGATGTCAAACAAGTTCTTCAACCCTCTATAATATCTCCGCTCAATAACATCAGGCGGGATATTATGCCCCCCTTCGCTAACCCTGTAACGCATGCGCTCTTTGGCCAGTTCCACACTATTAAGCCAAAAAAACAATAAAGACACCGTATAACCTATAGCTTAGGCCTGTTTAACCCTATGCTGATACGTTTTAGTTGCCAAAGTGGTTTCAAAGGCAAAGTCAACCCCTATTCTCAATAGCTCATCAATACGATGGAGCATTATTCTACCAGCCTCAAAAGCCACCTGCTCTGGTTGAAACGGTGAAAGACCTTTCGCTATTTCATCGGCATTCACAAACTCTTTACAATTCAATAGTTCGGGCAAAATAGCATAAGAGGCAGTAGTTTTACCTGCTCCATTGCAACCAGCAATTATATATAGGTGTTTATCTGCCATTTTCGGCAACAGCACAAAACGTCTTGTGTCTAGTGTCTAAAATCATGTATCTATAGTTACAACTCCCCCTTATCTTCCCTAACCAATACCGTCAATACGGTTTGGCCTACGGCTTTGAGGGTAGTGGGGTCGATAACGCTCATGTCGTCTTGCATAGTGTGCCAGCTGCTGTGAAACGTTTGGTAGCCATTGCTCTCCAGGTGAATAATATCAACCGTTGGGATGCCTTTTAAGGTGTTTACATAATAGTGGTCGTCTTGTATCGGTGGGCCCATCTCCATCGGAAAGAACGAACCATAGCTCAGGTCGTTGGCGGTGCTCCAAACCTTCTGCACTATGCTGGGCGCATATTGGTTGCTAAACCCTTCTATCCTAAAACGGCTATTGGCGGCTCCTACCATATCCAACAAAATACCATACTTGGCTTGGTAGCCCGGCACATGCGGGTTTTTACTCCAATATTGGCTACCCAGCGCATAACTATCAGTTTGTTTAGGGCCCTGTGCAAATTCTGGCTGGCCGTAATCTTCCAAATCAAACAGCACTATGTCCACACCAATGTTTACCGGGTTGCCTTTCAACAAGCGGGCTATCTCAAGCAACACGCCTACCCCGCTACCCCCATCGTTGGCACCAGCAATCGGTTTTTGGTGGTTAGTTGGGTCTTTGTCTTGGTCGGCAAACGGGCGGGTATCCCAATGCGCACACAGCAATATACGGTTACCTTGCTCTGGGTTGAAACTGGCAATAATGTTCGTGAACTTGAACTGCTTACCGCTATATACCGGCAATGTACCTTCTTGCTTTACCACCCTATCGGCATAGCCTTCTAGCTTGCTCACTAACCAATCGCGGCAAGCACTGTGGGCTTCGCTGCCTGGTACCCGTGGACCAAAATCGACTTGCTTTTGCACAAAGGCATAGGCACTATCGGCGTTAAACTCGGGCGCTTGGCTTTTTGGCTTGGTGGGGGTTACGGTGGTATTGCCACCTGTGCCGGTGCCATTATCGGCGGGCTTGGTATCGCAAGAGTTGCAGGCCATTAGGCAACCTAGGCACACCAACAGGAAATAATAGCGTAAGTGTTCCATAATTATTATAAATGAGACCAGCCGGTACCGTCCTTGCCGTCGTTCAATTGAATTTTGAGTGCTGCCAATGCATCGCGAATCTTATCGCTGGTGGCATAGTCTTTCTTCTCCCTACTTCCTTTTCTAATGTCGATTACCAATTGCATCAAGCCATCGGTTACGCCACTATCACTGGCAGCATCTTCGTCTTTCAAGCCCAACACCTCCTCTACAAATACCACAAATTTTTCCTTCAGCAAGGCAAATGTATCGGCTGATAGGGTGTTGGCGGCAATATGTCCGTCTTTAAGGCTGTTCAATTTTGCAGTTAGCTCAAACAATGCCGCCAAGGTTTGTGCGGTATTGAAATCGTCGCTCATGTACTCGTCCAGTTGGGCGCAAACCTTTGCTATTTCGGCATCCAAATCGGTGTTTATAGGGCCGGTAGCAGCGGGGTAAACCATCGTTTTGGCATACTTGTTTACCGCCATTAATCGGTTATATCCTTTCTCGCTGGCTTGCAGCGCCTCGTTGGTAAAATCCAACGTACTGCGGTAGTGGCTTTGCAAAACAAAGAAACGGATGGTCATGGGGCTGTAGGCACGCTCCAGCAGCGGATGAGTACCCGTAAAAAACTGGTGCAAATCAATGGCATTGCCCAACGATTTGCCCATCTTTTGGCCATTTAGGGTAATCATGTTGTTGTGCATCCAATACTTGGCAGGCTCGTGGCCACATGCCGCTACCGATTGCGCAATTTCGCACTCGTGGTGCGGAAAAAGCAAATCCATACCGCCGCCGTGTATATCAAAGGTTTCGCCCAAATACTTGCTGCTCATGGCCGAACACTCAATGTGCCAGCCTGGGAAACCCTCGCCCCAAGGGCTCGGCCAGCGCATAATGTGCTGTGGCTCGGCTTTTTTCCATAGGGCAAAGTCGGCTTTGTTGCGTTTAATATCCTGTCCCTCCAAGCTACGCTCGCTGGCTTGCAAATCTTCCAACACACGGCCCGAAAGCTTACCGTAGTGATGCTGCTCATTATACTTCATTACATCAAAGTACACCGAACCTTCTACCTCATATGCCAAACCAGCATCCATAATGGTTTGGGTCATTTTTAGTTGCTCAATGATATGGCCCGATGCCTGTGGCTCAATGCTAGGTGGCAGGGTATTAAGCGCACCGATGTATTCGTGATACTTGTTGGCGTAGTGCTGCGCCACTTCCATAGGCTCCAACTGCTCTAGGCGGGCTTTTTTGGCAATTTTATCTTCGCCCTCGTCGGCATCGTTTACTAGGTGGCCCACATCGGTTATGTTGCGCACATAGCGCACCTTGTAGCCTTTGTGGCGCAGGTAACGCACCACCACGTCAAAAGTAAGGGCAGAACGAGCATGGCCCAAGTGCGGCTCGCCATATACGGTAGGCCCACACAAGTATAAACCCACAAATGGTGGTTTAATGGGTTTAAATTCCTCTTTCTGCCTGCTAAGACTATTGTAGATGTAAATTCCCGTGCTCATAGCCCATAAAGATAAGCAAGGTTTTGCACCTAGCGGCGAAGTAGGTGGATGATTTTAATATGTTGAACAGAAGGGGGCGGCGGGGCATGCAATTGTGTTTCGTACGTCGGGCGGTGCCCGACGCTAATAATATGATGCCCCTTTGGGGCGAGCCCAATCATCTAACAACATATCGTCGCTACGCGACTTTAAACCAACCCGAATTGCGGCATAAATAATAACTAAAAATTCCTACACCTCTGCCGCCAACCTTGATGCCTGATCAATGGCGCGTTTGGCATCCAACTCCGATGCTACCGATGCGCCACCAATGAGGGTAACCTTAACCCCGGCTGCTACCAAAGGGTCGAAAAGGGTTTTGTCGGATACTTGCCCGGCACAGATAATCACGCTGTCTACTTCAATTACGGCTTTATCCTTACCTTGATTTAAAGTGATGTGCAGTCCTTCGTCGTCAATCTTTTCGTAGGTGGCACCAGTCATCATTTTCACCTGTTTCTTCTTCAAGGTGGCGCGGTGAATCCAGCCCGAAGTTTTGCCTAGGCCAGCGCCCATCTTCCCTTCGGTGCGTTGCAACATAAATATCTCCCTTGGCGATTTTTCAAACTCCTCAACTATGCCTTCAATGCCGCCGCGCACCTCGTTGTGTGGGTCAACACCCCACTCTTTCAAGAACGCCAAAGTGTTTAACGCTGTGCTTTCTCCACTATGGCTTATGTATTCGGCCACATCAAAACCAATACCCCCGGCACCTATAATGGCCACCTTTTTGCCCACTGGCTTTTTGTCTTTCAATACCTCAATATAGCTCAACACCTTGGGGTGGTCAATGCCCGGTATGGCCGGTGTACGTGGCAAAATGCCCGTAGCAAGGTACACCTCATCAAAGCCGTTCTTCAAATCGTTTACCGATACGCGGGTATTCAATTTCAGCTCTACACCTGTTAGCTCAATTTGCTTTTTGAAATAGCGAATGGTTTCGTAAAACTCCTCCTTGCCAGGTATTTGCTTAGCCATATTAAACTGTCCCCCAATCTCGCTTGCCCCATCAAACAACGTTACCGCATGGCCACGCTCGGCGGCACGAGTAGCAAAGGCCAACCCAGCTGGACCAGCACCTACTACGGCTAGTTTCTTTTTGTTTTTGGTCGGCAGAAAATTCAATTCGGTTTCGTGGCAAGCGCGAGGGTTTACCAGACAGCTGGTCATTTTGTTCTGGAAGACATGGTCCAAGCAGGCTTGGTTACAGCCTATGCACGTGTTTATTTCATCTTCGCGACCTTGTTCCGATTTTAATACCAACTCCGGGTCGGCCAAAAACGGCCTGGCCATCGAAACCATGTCGGCATCGCCATCAGCCAATATCTTTTCGGCCACATCGGGCATGTTTATGCGGTTGGTAGTTATCAAAGGTATGTTCACCTCGCCCTTCAGCTTTTTGGTAACCCAACTAAAGCCGCCGCGTGGCACCATGGTTACTATGGTAGGTATGCGCGCTTCGTGCCAACCAATACCGGTATTGATAATAGTTACCCCAGCTTTCTCTAGTTCTTTAGCCAGATAAACCACCTCTTCCCAATTGCTGCCGCCCGGCACAAGGTCGAGCATACTTAAGCGGAAAATAATGATAAAGTTAGACCCCACGGCTTTGCGGGTAGCGCGCACTATCTCTAGCGCCAAACGGATTCGGTTCTCGTAAGAGCCGCCCCATTGATCGGTACGCTTGTTGGTTTGGGCAGCAATAAATTGATTGATTAGGTATCCTTCAGAGCCCATTATCTCCACACCATCATAACCGGCCTCTTTAGCCCAATAGGCGCTGTTGGCAAAGTCTTTAATGGTGCTGCGGATGCCACGCTCGCTCAATTCCCAAGGTTTAAAGGGCGTAATGGGCGATTTGATGGCCGATGGCGCCACGTTCAATGGGTGGTAGCCATATCGACCCGCGTGCAATATCTGCATGCATATTTTACCGCCGTTGGCGTGCACACGGTCGGTTACAATTTTATGTTTTTCGGCATGGGCGCGCTTGGTCATACGGCCCGAAAAGGGTTTTACCCAACCGGCACGGTTGGGCGCCACACCACCCGTAACAATAAGCCCCACGCCACCTGCAGCGCGTTCACCAAAAAATACGGCCATTTTCTCGTAACCGTTTTTGGCCTCTTCCAAGCCCGTGTGCATAGAGCCCATCAGAGTGCGGTTGCGAATGGTAGTGAAGCCCAAATCAAGAGGCTCGAATAGGTGCGGATATTTAGGGTGTGCCATGAGGAGGTAGTATGTTTGTTGCCAAAGAAATTCTAACAAGCGTACAAATATAATGTTCTGTTTTTTAATCGCTTGACCGAGGGTAGATAACGAGGGGTGGGGGGAGTTTAAAGCCTAAAATTGTTTAATCGAAAAGCTAGGCAATATCTACCAACCCATAACTGGTACTCCTACTACCGCCCACTTCCTTTTCCAGCAACGCTTGCTCAATCAAATCATTAATGTCCCTAAGGGCAGTGTCTTGTGAGCATTTGGCAATTTTGGCCCATTTAGCGGTGGTCAACTTGCCGTCAAAACCATCCAGCACCTTGTTAAGCATCAATATTTGACGTTCGTTAAGGTTCTTGGTTTTGAAAAGCTCCCAATATTTGGCTTTTCGCAATACGCCACTAAGGGTGTTAGATGCGGCAAGCAACGCTTGCTCAAGGCAGTTGAGGAACCACTCTATCCAATCGGTAACATCCAATGTGCCCTTTTGGGTTTGCTCCAATATTTCATAATAACCCTTACGCTCTATCCGTATCTGCGCCGACATGCTATAAAACCTCTGCGCCATGCCGTCGGCGCGGGCAAGTTGCATATCGGCAATGGTTCTCGATATGCGGCCATTGCCATCGTCAAATGGGTGGATGGTAACCAACCACAAATGAGCTATGGCTGCTTTTATAACCCCATCCGTTCCCGTATCGCTATTAAACCAATCCAAAAACCATCGCATCTCCTGGGGCAACCTAGCAGCTGCGGGCGCTTCAAAGTGTACCTTTTCCCTGCCCATTGCACCAGAAACCACTTGCATGGGGTCGTTTGGGGCATTGTTTCGCCAACCACCTACCACAATTTTATACATCCCGCTCCTTCCCGCAGGAAACATGGCCGCGTGCCAACCATACAGCCGCTCATCGGTAAGTAGCTCATTATATCGCTGGGTGGCATCCAGCATCATATCCACTATACCCTCCACATGCCTATCGGCAGGCACCAGCCCAGCAATGTCCATACCTAGCCTACGGGCAATAGATGAACGTACTTGGTGTGCATCCAATAGCTCCCCTTCTATTTCGTTCGATTTTAGTACGTCCAGCGTTAAATTCTCCAGCACCGCCTCCGTTTGCAACGGAAAGCCTAAACTCTCCATACGACCTATTAAACGGCCCTGAAGGTTACGCACTTTGGCGAGCAAATCGGTGAGTTTTTCTTTATTCCAAACAAAGTTGGGCCAGTCGCTAAGTTGATGGATATACATTATTCGCCGCACATTATGCGGTGAATATCGGCACTATTCACCGCATAAGCAAATTATTCACCGCACACTTTGCGGCGAATAGCCGATTATTCACCGCATAGGGCACTACGAACTCGATGAATTGCCATAAAACAAAACGCCCTTGAAAGCATTGCTTCCAAGGGCGTTTGTGTGGTGCGAGACGGGATCGAACCGCCGACACAGGGATTTTCAGTCCCTTGCTCTACCATCTGAGCTACCGCACCATCTCGTTAAGAGTGCACGAAGGTAAATCGTTTTTGGCGTATTTGCAATTATCACGCTATTAATTTGTTTTTAGCCCACTGCGCGAGTATATAAAGTAGTTGTTGTAAAGCACCGTATCGGTATTATCGGTTGGTTTATAGGCAGTAGCTTCTGCGGGCCGTATCATGAGTTGGTCGGCAGTAAGGTAATGGCCTTTGAGCATCAAATCCAATTTGGCTGTGGCTTTGGTTGGGTTAAGCTTTACCGATACGCGCAACCACCCATTGTAGGCATCCCAAAACTTGCTTGGGTTTAGGTAAATGCTTTGCTCCGTTCCCTCGCCCGAAAGCAACCCAAACACCTCGCCCATACCCCAGAATTTAGGGTCAATCTTTATCCAAAAACTGGCCTCCAGGGTATCTTCGCTAGCTGCAATATCCAAGCCCTTAGCCATCCAAATAGTATCGTTTACTGAGGTTAGTCCACCCGATTGAAACATACCTAACTGATTTGCTTGATCATCGTAATCTTGTTCATAATAATAACCCCCTTGGCTTACAAGCAGTTCGCCTTGGGTCAATAACGAGTCTTTGACTGCTTCAAACTGTGCGTAATAGTCCTCACCCTTAGGTTGTAAAGCCGTAACTGGCAAGTTATAGAAGGAAGTATTGCCAATGGTAAAGAGCAGCTCGGCAGCTTGCAGCATGGTTTGTTCGCCACTGCTCAGCTCTGCTCCGTTATATATCAATAGAAATGGCCGGGCATCGCCGTTTAAATCGGCTGTATAAGTGCGATCAATAGTTGGTGCAGCAAACAACTGCCAAACCTTGGCCGTTTGCGAAAGCGACGTGCGCGACATGTTGCAACCCACCATGGGCAAGTGCAACTGAAAAGAAGTTTGTATGCACCTGTAAAACAGCCCACCATCAACATTGGCACCCAGCTTTTCGGAGCCAGCCATAAAAAACGGCAACGGCATAATGGCTTGGTACTTATTGTTCAGCAATTCATGCTTGGCTAGGTCTTCTGCTGAAATTATATCGGTAAGCAGGTCTTTTGCAGTACCATACTTATAGTTTTCGGCAATTGTTTTTTGTATCGGGCGCAAAAACAATTGCACCTCGTAACTCCATATGCAAAGGGCCATTAACAATATATAGGTGCCAACTTTCCGAGCCTTTTTTATGCCCAAATACCGATACAATTGGTATAAGGTAAAAGCGCTCAAAGTAGTATAAACGTAATAAAACACCCACGCAAAACGCCCCAACGAGCGAAACTGCTTTACGCCATCGGGCAGCCAATCGAGTAGCAGTATAATTGGAAACCCTGTAGAAAACAGCATGATGAGAACGGATGGCCAAACGGCAGTTTGCAATGGGGCGGGCAGCACCAACCGGCCTATGGCCCTAAACCGATACTTGGCTACATAGCCCGAAAACTTGAACAGAAAAAACCCGATTATAGGCAACCCCAAAAAGCCTACGTAGGCTATACCTTCCCAGTTGGCGTTTTTGCCGAAAATTAGCGGCTTATACGAGGGCAAAAATAGGCTTTGGAAATTGGCCTTATAACCCCCTATGCCGTAAGGTATGGCCACGCGGTCTGCTGCATCGCTGCTACTTGCTAGCCATAACTGGAACACCAGAAACGATACCCCAACCGCTACCACGATGGCACCGGCACGCAACATATAGCTACGCCACTGTTTCAAATTCAATAGAAAACCAAATACCGCCAAAAGCCCAGCAAACATTCCACACACAAACAGGTAGTAAACGTGCAGAAACTCAAGCGAAATGAGCGAAACGGCTAGCAGTGTGGCCCATAGTATGTAGTACTTTCGGGTAAGGGTATAGTGGCTCAATAGCCAAACTAATGGTACTGCAAAAGCGTAGCTTAACCCATAATGCCCCTGAAACCTCATTATTTGTGGCGACATGAGGGTTATTAAAACAGCTACGGCAAGCGCAAATACCCAGGGCAGGTTGTTGGCCCTGAGCAATAGATACATAAACAGCGCGCAGAGCACTAAGCTTACCACCATGGCCAGATTGAGCACCGCCACTACGTGATATCCAGTTAGCGCGCTAACGTGGCTATGATACCACTGCATAGCCGACGCTAACAGCGGTTGCGCATCGGCAAAAACGTAGTTGTCGCCGTAGGGGTAAAGCATGCCCGAAAAATGTGCCGAGCTATCGTGCAGGGTATACCAAATAGGTGTATAATAGTTCTTTATGCCATCACCACCGTTGCTTACAAGCGTATCGCCGGGGTGCTGCCATAGGGTATTGAAAGCCAAAAACGAGCTTAGCCAGCATACCAGTAAAACTATTACAATGCGAGACTTGGCCATACGCCTACGGGAGATATTGAATAATTGATTTCCGCTAAATTCGGCACTTATTGCCACATTACCGCAAAAACAGTATTCTTAAAAAATTTAGACCCTCGGTGGCAAGCACCCGCCAGTTCATGTGCGAAAATATCACCCCTTCTCTTAAGTGCACCGGCTGGCAGTATATTTTAAGCTTTTGCCGTGCCGAAAGGTAAATAAACTCCATATCGAACAAGTAGCGCTTAATGGTAGTTTGCAAAAACACGGCCTTGCCCTTTTCATTAAAGCCCTTAATGCCTGCTTGGGTATCGGTAGTAGGTATGCGCATAAAAAGCTTGATAAAAAACCGCAGCACCTTTGATATGGCTCTTCGAGCAGGCGGTACTTTATCGTAATAGCTCATGGGCCTAACGCCTATTGCTACATCATTGCTACCTGACACTAACTGGCTATAAATGGCCAAAAGACTTTCCTGTTGATATGGGAAATCAATATCGGTATAGATAACGATTGGAGCCGTAGTTTTGGCCACACCTACACGTAGGGCATTGCCTTTACCTTGGTTGGGCTGGTAAGGGAGGTAAACTAAGCCTGGAATTTGTTGCTTTATAACTTCTATATCAGCATCTACCTGCTGGTTGGTTGAACCATCGTTTACAATATACAGACCGATTTGTATTTCATTCAACTGCTGATTTATACTTGCATAAGCAGTTATTATTTGCTCTACCCAACCCTTTTGAGGATTGTAGCATGGCAAAACAATATCAAAATCGACCTTTTTCATTTTAGGAATGCTAACATAAGTTTTTTTCTAGAAAAACGCCCAATAGTTAATCTAAAGCAGGAGCACTGGGCTCTTGTTTTGGCCACCAGGCATACAACTTGTACCTTGGGGTTTCTTGCACTACATCAAGTGCACACACATCAATGGCCCAATCTTCGGGTATTTCACTACTATCGCCACAAGGGCTGTTGGCTTGCTTACGCACCATAATCAAAACCGGGCGGTTGTCCATCAACTTTATCATATCGGTATTTATACCTCGCCCCTGAAACAAACCCGTTAAATTCAGTGCGTGGTACTCGGCCGTACGCGACATTTGGCAGGCCATGAGGGGTAGTTTCCATGCCAGCGAAAACTGCATGCTTTCGCGAGCTATTTCTTCGGTGGGGTCCATTGTTATGTCATAGTTTTCGCTACCTACATGGTAAAACGGTACCGGCAAAATGGCCTGGTACCGGGCCGCATCAACGGCATGAAACTCTTGGGTTGCGGCTTTCAATTGGCTTTGGGCAAAAGGATTCGGGGTATAAATGTTATTGTAAAACCGCAACATATCTGATACATCTACCAGCATCAACAAAAACACTAGCAGTGGTACAAAGGCAGGTACTTTGTTGCGCCGGTGGGCCAAATACCACAACAAAAACAAATTTACCACCCAGATAAAGGGCCATACAAACCTACCCAAGCCCCGAAACTGGGTAATGCGTGGGTATAGGTGCTTTAAATGGCTAAAAAGGCTCATGAAGTTGTACATCGACCTTTTGCCACCCAATGAGATGTGCTCGTTGAGGGCAATAAATAGCAGCATAAGGGCACCAACCCCCAAAAACAACCAAAACCAACCCATGCTTGTGGTTATGTTAAAACTAGGCCATTGGCGTTTTTGATAACTTTTGTAACTGCCCCAAACTAACAACATCAAAAAACCATACAAGGCACCTGCCCCCCAATACGAGTGCGACTCTAACCCCCCGCTAAACTCAATATTGAAAACAAACTGGAAACTATTGAACCAGTATGGGGCAAACATATCGGTAAAGCGCAGCGCCCAGCCGCTAACCCCGTAGCCATTGTTGGCTACCAACCTAAAATCATAGTATCCATCAGTAAGCCTTATCAACCCAAATACCGCCACAACCGAAACACCTGCTACCAGCACACCCGAGAATATAGGCAGCCAAGGTGCTTGGCGCTTAAACAGACTATAGAAACAATGGCCTGCCAAATAAAAGCCCACCCAAAGCAGCAACATTACCAAAAAATACAAGTGACAGAAGGCCGATACTATGACCACCAGAGCTATAATAAGACTCCAGATAAGTACGCCACGCACTTTACGAACCATTAAATGGTGGTGCAAATGCAACGTGCCCAAAACCAACAACAACAATGCCCAGCTAAAGCCCAAATTGCTGCACCCCAGCGCATACCGCATTATTTGTGGATGCAGCCAAACCAAACACAACGAGCCCAAAAACACCCACAGGGCTGGCAGCCCCAGCTTACGCAAAATAAAAAAGAGCGCAATAGTGGATAGCCAAATACCTGCAAATATTATCCAATGGAAAACAGCCGTAAAATATCCCTCGAGATTAACCACGTTTAGGTGCACCCAGCGCACGGCAGCGGCTATAATGGGTGTGTTGTCGGTGTAATAGATGTAATCGCCATAGGGATAGTTCATACCGGTAAAAAATCGGTATTCAACGGTATCGGGCTGGTTAACGTACCAATTGTAGGTGTAATAATTCTTTACGCCATCCCAATTGTTTACAAAAGTGTTCTGCTCTGGGTGGGTAATTATCTTGTTGAACGCTACCAACATCAACAGCCCTTGTACCACAAGCAACAAGGCCAGCTGTCGCCATTTATGCTCGTGTAATGGGTAAATTGCCGAGTATAATCGGTTGAAGGTAGCTTTCATCCCTTTTAGTAAGACCGCAAATATACTACTTTGGCAATTCTATGGCGTATTTCTTGCCTACGGCATTGGTAAGCTTGTTGCTGCGCAACCAAGGGTTTAGCAATTTTACCATTTTGTAGTTGGTGCCCTGCTCAATGGCGAAAGTAGCCAAATCGTTTACCGCAGTATCAACTACTACCGTGCGGGTAGGTATGGCATCATAAAGGTCTTCGCTTTCCAGATAGAAACCGTATTGCTTAGGGCTATTAAAAATTTCTTTTAGTGCAATAATCCTAAACACATACCTAGAGGTTTCTTCATTTAGGTATAAATCAAAGTAACTGGTCATTTTTTGGCCTTCCATAATCTTTCTCAGACCGTTGTTACCCATATTGTAGGCCGCAGCGGCCAATGCCCAGCTACCAAACTCTGCTTTAGTAGTTTTAAGGTAGGTGCATGCGGCACGTGTGGCTTTCTCCAAATGAAAGCGCTCGTCAACCTCTTCATTTATTTCGAGGCCAAAATTAGAGCCAGTACCTTCCAAAAACTGCCATACCCCAGCCGCCTTACTTGGTGAAATAACGTTTTTCAATCCACTCTCGGCCAATGCCAAGTACTTAAAATCTTCAGGTAGGCCTTCTTCCTTTAATATGCGTTCTATTAAAGGAAACGAGCGGTTCTTAAGCTTAAACATGGCCAATGAGTTGGAGTGCCAAAAAGCATTTACCTGCATTTCCCTATCCAAACGTTCGCGCACATCAAATATATCCAAGGGCACCACTTCTCCAGCAAAATCTACATACTTAGGTAGTTTCACTGGTAGTATCTTAATTGATACAGGACCAGGTTTTACATCATCGGCATTGTTGGCAGCATTGGCATCGGTGCTACCAATATTAGAAGCTAAAATGAAGCTCAGCAATACAATATTGAGCACCACCAGTGCAATAGATGCTGGTTGTTTCATAGTATTCAATTTTACTTTGGTTGTTTATATATTGGCACCGTTGAACACGGCTCGCCATACATTAAACTCTTTACCACTGGCAATAATTGTGTACTAATGGCTAAATATGCCTCGGCTGGTATGTCCCTATCGCCGCATCCTTTAATTATCAATCGGGCCCCTTCGTATTGCTTTGGGTCTATTTTTGCAATAGCGTTCAGCAATAGGGCATTTTCTGCGTCCGCAGTGCTACCATATACTACCTGCTTAGCAACGGGCTGCAGATAGCTTGCCAACAACATGTATGCCCACTTGGGTATCAATGCATCAGCCGAGCAGTAAACTGCTACTATTTGGTCATGGTACAATTGCCAGTCGGTTTGCTTCAATTGCTCTCTAAACGGCTTCTCCATCAATACCAAGCCTTGCACTAGGAAGGGCTTCATATCAAATACCAAAATAGGTTGCTTAGGTAGCAAATCTGCTAGGTCCAAGGTAGTTAAACCGCTTTCGGCAACTCGGTTTATCAATGGTGTTTCTTGCGTCATAAACTATCAATACCGCTCTATAATAAACGAAAAGGGCAGCTAAAAAAGCCGCCCTTTTGCTATGGCAAACAACAGATATGCTGTTATAAGTTCAAATTGCTATTAATAAAACTTGTAGCGCTCGTCAACTACTTTGGCATTTTTCTCCAAAGCATTGAAGAACAAAGACTCTACTTGGCTTTGTAAGCTAAATCCTTGCATTTGTTTTTCCATGCCCAATGCATCTTCGGCAAGCGTACCAGGTGTGGTGCTGGTAATCTTGATAACATACACGCCACTTTTGCCTACAATTGGCTTAGAAACTTGACCTTGTGCCAAACCCAACGAAGCGCCTGCAACGCTAGGCTCGCTAACCGAACCAACAGTGTTGTTGTTTAAGTTTAGGTTTTGGGCTTGGTTTACTGTAGTGCCATTTTTATTGGCAATACTGGTCAAGTCCTTATCCGAGCCAATTTTCTCTTTCAATAAATCGGCTTTCTTCTGAGTCTTAACGGCTAGTTCCAACTGGGTTCGCACCTCTTCAATAGTTGGCACACCGCCAGCTACTGCTTCTTTTACCATGGCCACTACATACTTGCCATCCAATACTACTGGGGGCAACACTTCGCCTTTTTCGGCATTGTAAGCTGATTTTACCAGCTCGCGAGCACTTCCTATACCTACAATAACATTATCGCTCTTCTTAATTTTAACGCTGGTTTGAATACTAACGCCTTTTTCGGCACTGAATAAGGCGGCAGTATTGTGCGCTGCAAAAAACTCGTTGGCCTGATCGTAGTAAATCTTCTCAGTCTCTTTGCCTGCAAGTATTGGCTTGGTCAAAAATGCTACTTTAACTGCAACCTTGGTTGGTGTAGAAGTTTTGGCATAAGCTATTTGAACCAAACCAGTGTTATCATAGAACAATACAGCTTTATCTTGCGACTGATAGAACAACAATTGACCTTGAACGTAAGGAGATACCAGTGTGGTTTCGCCTGGTTTAACCCAACCCAGCACGCCGTTGGTTGCTGCATTTACAATATTCACTGAGTCAGAACCGTAAGTGGCATACAAATCGGCAAACTTAAGGGTGCCTTCATTTATCTGCTTCACCAAGGTATCTGTCATTTTCACTAGACTATCCATTTGCTCATTGCTAGTAGCCCTAAAATTTACCACGGCCACTTCTACCGAATCGGGAAGCATTTTGCGGTCAACCAATTTAGCAACGGTAAACAAGCCTTTTTCAAGATAAGGGCCTAGATAACTAGCAGTATCAACTACAAAAAAGGTATCTGCGACAGCCGATTTAGCAGCCAACTCTTCACGAGTAAGGTATTCGCCCAAGTATTTGGTTTCAGAGTTGCGGTTTATGAATGCCGAATCGTTTTTAGACGTCTTAAGCAAGCTGAACATTGTATCTAGTTCCTCGGCGGCCTTGGCAGTATCTATAACGGAAGGCACTACAGTGAAGGTCACATAATCAACCACACGGTATTCATCTTGCTCAAACTCGGCTTGGTGCTCATTTAAATAACTCTTCAAATCACTATCCGTAATCTTAATTTGGTCATCGGATACGCTAGAAAACGGCAAATAAACATACTCTACGTTTACGCTTGCATTTTTAAATCCTGCAAGGGCTGTGGCATACCACTTAGGTACATACACCGATTGCTTTAATAAGGTGGTGTATTTACTTTCCAAACGCTCTTTAATAAGGGCTTGCTCAAAATTGGTCCAGCGGGAACGTTTCTCTTCGGCAGTTCCGTTCGCATCAGCAACATCTAGGTTATCAATGTAATTTTGAACGGCCAAACCATTGAATTGTCCGGTGCTAGGGTCGGTAAAGTTTTGGGCAATGTAAGGGTGTGGGTTCGGGCCAAAGAACATTTGATAAATTTCATCTTTGGTAACCGCTAATCCTAATTTTTCAAATTCGCGAGATAATAGCCTTTCGCGCACCAATTCGTTCCAGGTTTGCTCGCGCAAGGTACCCATTTCTTCTTCGCTCACATCGGTTTTGCCGTTTTGAAGCGAATAGCTCTGCATGTTCTTATCGAGCTTAATACTAAACTCATTGTAAGAAATAGCTTCGCCATCAACCGAACCTGCATCGTTGCTAGTAGCCTGAAACATACTGTTGCCGGTGCCTAAGGCATCGCCCAACAAGAAAAGAACAATGGCAAATGCGATTCCGCCCACCAAAACGTATCCGAATCTTTCGCGGATAGTCATTATAACTCCCATGTGTACCGTGGATTTTTAAACAAAGTGCAAATTAAACTGATTATCATGTAAAAACAAAATAAGTGCTTGGCGCCTAGGCGTCTGGTTTAAGCACCTTAAGCTTCACAGTATTAATGCGCGTGTCGCTAACGCTGATCATTTTGAACTGAAAACGGCCGATAATAATCAATTCATCCATCTCTGGTATGTCTTCATGGTTTGATACCACAAACCCCGAAAGTGTTTCGTAATCGCCTTCTGGTAGATCGAGGTCATACTTTTCGTTTAGGTAATCTATTTCTAGCCTGCCCGAGAAAATATATTCGTCGCCGGCTATTTGGCGCTCAATAAAATCCTCCGAATCGTGCTCGTCATTTATTTCTCCAAAAATTTCTTCCAAAATATCTTCGAGAGTAACTATGCCTGCCGTGCCGCCAAACTCATCGACCACCCAAGCAATGCTTTTATGCTCTTTGGTAAAATGGTTGAGCAAGCTGCGCGCACCCATGCTTTCCGGTATTACTTTTATCGGAAAAAGTAGCTCGCGTATGCTAGCTGGGCCCTTTAGCAAATCGAAGTGATGCACGTATCCTAAAATGTGATCTATATCCTCTTCATAAACAATCAGTTTAGAGTGCTTTGATTGTAAAAACTTGTCCTTTAGGTCTTCAATAGTATCTGATACCTCTACGGCCTCAATCTCGGTGCGGGGCACCATGCACTCGCGCACTTTTACCTCGGTAAGCGACATGGCACGTTCAAATATATCGGTATTGAGTTGCTCGTCTTCTTCTTCTTTGTCGTTGCGCACAAACTGCTTTATGAAATCTTCTAAATCAACTTTGCCGTAAATTGGCACATTGTGCCTGGTGTTTACTTTTAGTAGCTTTTCTAGGAACAAATGCGACAACCAAGTGATGAACATAACTGGCCATCGGAGCAAAAAATCGACCACTAGCATGGGTACGGCCATAAGTTGAAGTGCGCCTTCGGGGTTGATTCGGAAAACGGTTTTGGGCAAAAACTCTCCGAAAATAAGTACCAATATGGTAGTAAAAATGGTTTGTATTATAAGCACCAACGCTTGGTAATCATGGCCTGCTGCCCCAAACCATGATTGCAATTGGGCTTCAATACCTGGCTCTAACAATGGTGCAGTTATCATACCAAGGAAGATAAGCGCAATGTTATTACCCAACAGGGTCATTCCTAAGAAGCGAGATGGGTCGTTTACGAATTTGGCAATAGTACCGCTAGCAAATCCCCCTTGCGATTTCAAGAGCTCCAATTTGAGCTTATTGGCACTGATAAAAGCCATCTCAACACCCGAAAAAAAGGCCGAGAATAAAAGGGCAATAATGATAAGTACTATGTCGATTTCCAAAGTGGTGTTAAGATACAAGTTAAAACTAACTCTTTAAGTTTACTTTTCGTCTCTGTTTGCACGGTCTTGAAAACGCCTGCTGCGACGCGCTCCAAAAATAAACATTACCACAAACAATGAGCAGATTATATAAAACATTGGGCTATTGCCATTTTCAGCAGGTTGTTTAATGCGTAGCATACCCAACATACCATAGGCAAACAAGCCGATAGCAAGCAAATAGGCTGGTATATCAAATATCCTATTCCACATTAGGGTCGTCAATAGTGGTTATCATTTTCACGTTTCGCACGGTATACTCGCTAAAGTCTTCGTTGGCATCAAATCCGTAACCAATTATTTCTTCGTCAATGGTGGTTACTTTTACAAACTTATCGGAGGTTATTTTTTTCGATTTTCGGCTCCACCATAGCTCCTCGCTATTCAACTTCTCGCCTTTGATGTTAATGAGCACCACATTGTCGCGCACCATAACTTCTTCTTTCTTTTCGTGCGAAATGCCATACTTGGCACTCATTTTACTCTCAATTTCCATTTGAGCGTTGTAATTGTATACCGTTAGCCCCTCTGGGTATTCCATAAAGTCATCGTTGTCTTTGGTGCCTCTAATCATCATTGGGGCAATAATTCGGGCCTTAATTTGGCCCATTTCGCTATACACTACCTCTACTTCTCGGGCTATTTCTAGGTTAGCCGCTTCGTTGGGCACTAGCTCTTCTATTTTGGTATCTTCGGCACTACAGCCCACCAACAAGCCTGCCAAAGTTAGCATGCAACAAAAAGACAAAAATCGACTGTTTTTGAGGCGTATCAAGTAATGAGTATCTAGTATCAAGTACAAAATAATGAATCCCTTTAAAACAAAAGGCACAAAACACATTGCATCCATGTACTTTGTGCCTCTATAATTTATAAATAACGTTCCCATAAATGGGTATCTAGTATCTATTTTCTCTTGAAGCAATCTTGCTACTTGATACTAAACTTAGTCGTTTAAGCAGCGCACTATGGTAGTTTCGTTTATCCAACAACCTACTTTAAATGCGTCTCCATCTTTCAAGTTGCGGAAAAAACATTCGCCTTTAGCGGGCATATCCTGCTTAGCATCGGTAATTTTTTTATTCGCTTCAGCAGTTACCGAAGGGTCAATTGATTTTGCTTTCTCATACATATCAAGAGCAACCCAAACAATTACTTGACTCTCGAAACCGGCACCTGAGCTGCAAAGCTTGCCGCTAGCCCGATACAAGTCGCCGATAAGCAAATACGGATTGCCACTAGGCTTCAATTGCACCGACTTAATGGCACTAGCTCGGGCACTGCTAAAGTCGCCGTTGCGTTGCTGTATTTTGGCAATCTCCAAGTGGTACTTGGCCTTACTTTCGTTATCAGATGCCAGTTCGAGCGCTTTGTTGGCATACGTCATTGCCTCGTCGTACTTTCCATCGTTGTTAGCACTATAGTATAATATGCGGTAAATGCTTTCGCTAGGCTTTTGCAACAACAATTTCTCGGCTACTTCCAAAAACAACGGGTCGCTGGTGCAACGGAGGCTGTAAAATTGCTTAAACAACTTGCCAATAACCGCTGTGTCATTCGGGTTGGCATCGTATTGTTTTCGCAGAATAGGCTTAATCACTTCGCAACTCAAAAACGGGCCCATCCGCTCAGTTATTTGGGCAAGTGCGGCATTGTATTTAGCGGCTTTGTTGCTTGCAGCGTTGCGTTCTACCAATTCTACCACTTTCATGTACCTACTAACCATGGCAATGGTATCCAATTCACCCTTTATCAACGATTTTTCTACAGTAATCATGTACGGGAACAGCAACAAATCTTCAATTTTGTCGCCTTCTTTCTCCAAAGCGGTGTCAAAAGCTTTCAAGGTGCCTGATACATTGGCAGGGGTAAGTGAGTACATGTCGTAAGCCTTACGACCATAGCCTGCGCCAAAACAACGGATACGACCATCATACATTTTAAGGATAGTATTTACATACTCTTGCTTCTGGGCAGCATCGGTGCTTTTGCTAAGTAAGTCTTTGTAAATATATACCCCATCAACATAGGTGGTTTGACGTGCACCAGGTGCAAGGTCTATTAAGGTTTTTAAATACGGCAAGGCACCTTTATAGTTACCTTGTTTCATAAATTCGCGGTACAGTGTGTAAGCCTCTTGAGCCCTATCGGGCTCAGCGCCCCACTCAGGAGTACATGGCACTTCGTTTTGTGCCAGAGCGGCATGGAAACCCATCGTTCCCATTATCATTACTACAGCAATTACAAAATGTTTCAAAGCTGTTATTTTACTCAAAATTGAGTTTTAGTGTTTACTGGTATTTCGATTTCTTAAACCAGTTGTCGTATCCAGCGCTTGCGTTTAGCAAAATGCCAATAGATACCTTTACAAACGTTTCTTGTAGCAGTCCATTACTTGTTGTGCCCCTAGAGCCGGCCGCAAAGCCAATGTTCAGTCTTTCTTCACCTTTTCCTTTTGGTTTCAATGGTATACCCAAACCAAAAGTCATGCCGTATTCTACAATGCTCTTATTGCTTATACTTAAATGCCCACTATCGTAGTATCCGCCTAGGCGGTACCTAGTGCGCCTCACAAAGCCTTTGCCACTTATATTGGGGCACAATTCAATACCACCGCCAAAACGGAAACTGTTTTGTAATGGTTCGCCACCCGAAAGACTATTAAAGCCGTTCCAAAAAGTATATTTTAGGTCCAAACCAACGGTCCATCTAATATCGTCGCCCAAAGTCGCACCTAACCCAAACTGCGCAGGCAGCCTTAGTTTCAGTTTTGTATCGTCGGTGCTGCTTACCGTATCTACAGTCACTACGCTGCTGCCCGAAATATAAAACCTATCGAATGTGCTGCTAATATTGCTGCTAATGTTACTGGGCGAACCGCCGTATGCTCCCACGGTTAGGTATAAATGCTTTTTGTTCTGCTCCGCTTCAATTTGTATTGGGTCGGTTACCAACGTATCGGGGCAAGAAAAGCATGTCCTGTATTGGGCACCCACGGTTACCACTACATCACTTACCCTCAGGGTGCTATTACGCCTTGCGCTCAAAGAGTTGCCCCCATCTGATAGGGTCAACACTTCGCCATATCGCAACTGACCAAAACGGTAGGCCACATTGGTACCAAATGACAAAACATTGCGAAAATTGATAATAGTGGCTTTTGAATAACCCAAATAGAAATCGTAGGTACGGCCTTTGCCGCTATACAACCGGGTATAGTCGTTGCCCAACGAGTCGGTGGTGCTCGATTGTAAATCGTAGCGCATACTGCTAAATGGCACCAAACCAAAACTGATACCTTGGTTTTTGCCCAACGGGAACGCCATGGCTACATAATCCAAGAAAGCATCGCCGGTTTGGTATTTGCTATCTGTTGTTTGCAACCACTTGGTAGTGGAGTTTAAACCAATCTCGAAAGTGGCATACCGAATAAAGGAATATGAAGCCGGGTTAACTGCGTTGATGTTATACTTATCGCGATATGCTGCTGATAATCCACCCAATGACCGTGAGGCCGCGAAGTCTGGCGAAGAAATATCGCCAATGCCGTACCTTGAGTATGGCGAAACCTCTTGTGCCTGAGCGCTGATGCTGACTATAGCCAACAACATTAAAGCCCAAAATTTAATGGCGCAAGCCTGCATTATAGAGTAGGATTTTATTTAAACCGAATAAAACTAGGTTCGGGACGACAAAGATGGGACTTTTCAAATAAGATTCAAAGAATCGCGCATCACCGCCCGTAACCAATACCCGCAAATCGGGATACATCTCCCTGTAACGGGAAATAATATGGTTTATTTCGCCAGCCGTGCCATTTATAACACCGCTAAGCATACTTTCGGTGGTATTGCCCCCTATCAGGTAGTCTATATCCTGCTTTTTAAGGTATGGCAGCTTGCCCGTGTACTTGCGCAATGCCTTAAAACGGATACGCATACCTGGCGAAATACCTCCCCCAAAATATTCCAAATCTTTATTTACCCATTCGTAAGTAATGCACGTTCCAGCATCAATTACCAATATGTCTTCGCCTGGGTACAAAGCGGTAGCGCCTGCTACGGCTGCTAGCCTATCTAAGCCCAAGGTTTTTGGGGTCTTGTATCGGTTAACAATAGGCGTTGGCGTATCGTGGTTGAGCACCATATAGTTCGAACGCTCGCGAATGTAGTGTTCCGTTTTGGGTATATCTCCCGAAACGTCGCTCATAATTACATCCGTTATCTGCGGGTAGCGGGCATAAATATCTTTCAAATTATCCAAGTGGAAATGCTTATAAGCATAGCTCCACAGTTGCTCTTCGCCATCAAACACGGCCACTTTGGTGTACTTGTTACCAATATCAATAGCTAAGTTCATGCTTGGGCGTGTTTGTCGTGTATGGCCTGTATGGCATCGCTCAGGTGGGTGTGGGTTCCGTGTTGCTCTTCGGCTGCTAGTTGCACCATAGCAAAAGCAACAGCATCGGCTTCAATGGCTCTGTACTTTTTCAACGGACCTTGCATTAAAAAACTCAAGGTTGTCATAACTGTTTCGCCAACCTTTTCTCCTAAGCGGCTTTCATTGCGGTTGCCCAGCAACAAGCTAGGTTGTAAAATGTGCAGGGTTGGGTAGCCCAGGGCTTTTAGGTCGCGCTCAACCTCGCCTTTGGTTTTGCTGTAAAACACGAGCGAGTTTTTATCTGCACCTAGCGAGCTAACCAGCAAGTATTGTGAAGCCCCTTGTTGCAAGGCTATTTTGCCCGCAGCCAAAGGATATTGATAATCTACTTTCTTGAAATTTTCTTTAGTTTTTGCCACCTTAATGGTAGTACCTAAGCCGCAAAACACGTCATCGCCTTTTAAGGCTTCGGCATAGTCTTCCAAATGGTCGAAATCGACAATTACCTGCTCGAGCTTCTCGTTTATAACTGGCAATTTTTTGCGCACCAAGCATACTACTTTGCTGTAACGGGGGCTTTTGAGCAAATACTGCAAGCAATGCCCACCTATGAGGCCAGTAGCGCCAAGTAGTATTGCGGTTTTACCCATAACGGTATTGGTCATGTATTGTATCCAATGGTTGGGGCAAAGGTGCAGATTATTAATTCAAAATTTAAAATTCAAAATTAGTGATAGCGTATTTCAACTTACGGCCCAAACCAATTTTTCAATTTTAAATTTTCAATTTTAAATTACCTTCACCGTTGCCATATCAATTACAAACCTGTAGCGCACATCGCTTTTCAATACACGCTCGTAGGCCTCGTTGATATAGTTGATGGGGATGATCTCGATATCGGATACTATACCGTGCTCGGCGCAATAGTCCAGCATTTCTTGGGTTTCTTTAATGCCCCCTATCAATGAGCCCACCAAGCGGCGGCGTTTCATTACCAAAGCGCCACTAGGTATTGGAGATGGCACTGGTGGAATGCCCAGCAATATCATGGTGCCATCCACTTTAAGCAATTGCAGGTAGCTGGCTATGTCGTGCTGCGCACTTACGGTATCGATAATAAAATCGAAACTGTTTTTTAAATTGGCAAACTGCGCCTCGTCTTTTGTTACGGCAAAATGGTGCGCACCAAGGTCTTTGGCATCCTGCTCTTTGCTTGGCGAAGTACTTAAAACAGTTACTTCGGCACCCAACGATACGGCCAACTTTACCGCCATGTGGCCTAAACCGCCCAAACCAACTACGGCCAGTTTGTGGCCCTTGCCTACTTTCCACTCCCTTAATGGCGACCATGTGGTAATGCCCGCACAAAGCAATGGCGCTACCCCTGCCAAATCCAGCTTATCGGATACTTTGAGGGTGTATTGCTCATCAACGGTTATGAAATTGCTGTAGCCACCGTAAGTCGGGTTACCTTGCTTGTCTTTGCTATTGTAAGTGCCCACCATGCCCACTTCGCAGTATTGCTCAAGGCCTTTTTGGCAGCTTGGGCAAGTGCGGCAGCTATCTACAAAGCATCCAACCCCTGCCAAATCGCCTACAGCAAACTTGGTTACTTCGCTACCCACTTTGGTTATCTGACCTACAATTTCGTGGCCAGGCACCATAGGGTATCTGCCCTTACCCCATTCGTCGCGCACTTGGTGTATATCGCTATGGCATACGCCGCAATATTTAATGTCAATCAACACTTCTTTCGGTCCGGGCTCGCGGCGCTCAAAACTAAATGCCTGTAACGGCACACTCGGTGCCGGGGCTGCAAATCCTTTAGCTGCTATCATAACAAGGGCGTATGTTTGGTTTGCTGGTGCAACAATGATAAGGTTTTTTTTGTTCTATCAAATCCAATTATTGCAAGCTTATGAGCTGCTAAGCCCATACTGCAAGCCAATAAATAACGAACCCTTAGCTGCCAGTCGCAACACACCTAAAACAAGCGAACCGCAGTATACCTAATTCTCAACACCAGTTTAATCTTACTGTTACAGACAAATAGATAGCACCCATTCTATCTTGACAACATTGGATTAACAAGATCAGGTGCGATTGTTAATCGTCGTGTTTTATTAGTTATCTACATGAAAAGCTATTTAAGGCATATCCAACTAGTCTCCCTATCTTTATCGCACAAAAAAACATTCCCCTAAATGAAACGCTGGCACTATATTGCCGTTGGCCTGAGTGTGGCTATCATTACGGTGTCGCTTATCGGCTTTTTGTTGCCCAATAGCTACCGTGTTGAGCGAGCCATCTCTATTAAAGCACCTACCGAAACGGTTTATGCTACCATTAGCAATCTAAACACTTGGCCCGATTGGAGCCCATGGCAAAAAGGCGATGATACAACCCTATCATTTAACTTTACTGGCGAAATAGGCACCGTAGGCAGCAATCTGAGCTGGCAAGGCGATAAGGTAGGCGCTGCCGACATTACCTTAACTAAAACCAACCCATTGCACGGTGTAGCGTATACCCTTTCGACAGATGGAATGCCATTGGCTGAAGGGAAAATTCGCTTTTTAGATAAAGGTACCGAACGCACCCGTGTAGCATTTGAATATAGTGCCACCTTGGGCTGGAACCCCGTGCTGCGCTTTGCCGGCTTATTTGCCGAAGGAAAAATTGGCCCAGAATTTGAAACAGCGCTCTTACGCTTGAAAACCCAATTGGAAACACAACCTTAAACCAGCCCCATGCCCTACCTTAGAATCGTTTTTTTGCTTTTGGTGGCCCAATTTGCCATGGCCCAAACCAAACCCGTTTTGCGCATGGTAGAACTTTACGAAAAAAAGGTAACGATAATGCTACCCGACGATTTTACGCCGATGCATTATGCGCAAGTTGCGTTGCGTTACGACCCTAAAAGCCCACCTGATTATGTTTACAGCGGGGTTGATAAGAATGTAAATATTGCCTTTAGCAACAGCTATCAAATAGCTCCTACCGATGAGGCAGGGATGAAAGAATTAATCAATAACTTAAAGGGTAGTTTAGAAAAAACGCATCCTGCTTTATTTTGGATAGGTACCAGTACCTCTA
>CAIOSU010000099.1 GCA_903861055.1 uncultured bacterium | reverse complement strand
CGATGGTAGTACGATATAGAAAGGATAATATTTTAAAGCAATTGAAATTTAATACCTTGGTAACTTGACAGCAAGCCAAGAGGGGTATAATTGGAGAATCGAGGGAAATTAAATAAGGCCTAGCACATCCTCTCGCACCCAGCCAACTTTATCGCCTTCGTTGTCGCCAACGCTTACTTTTTGCCAGCCGTCTTGGGTGTTGATTAGGGTAACTTTGGTACCCTCGCGAAGGATAAACAAATCGGTGCTGGTTTGGTCGGGTGCAGCTTTTACGTAAGTATTGGTTACGGTAATGATGGCCGCTTGGGTATTGTTTTCATATTGGTATTGAACCTGGGCAAACAGCAGTAACGCTAATGATGATGCTACCAATAGTGCCATTATAGTAAAGCTGAGCCTGCGCACCATTAGTTTGTTGGAAAATATATATACCGTACCAATAGCCAAAGCCAACCAAATGGCACTTAACGCCCAAATGCCCCACCCCGAAGCCGAACGACCATGCACGAGGCTTTGGTACCAGCTTATCAATATAAATTGGGAGGTGGGCTCCACTCTATCATTAATGCGGAGGTTGGCCAGTTTTAAGTTAAATGCAGCATCTACATGCTCTGGGTCCATCTTTAGGGCCCGCTCGTAATTCAGTATCGACATACCCATATTGCCAGCCCTAAAATAGGCGTTGCCCAGGTTAAAATATACCGCTGGCGATATTTTGCCTATTGACAATAGTTGCTCGTAACCCTCAATGGCAGCCGGGTAGTTTTTTGCTGCAAACGCTTCGTTGGCAGTGCTGTATATGCCAACCAAATCAACGGTTTCTTCGGCGCGTGCGTGTACGCAAGCCAGCATCAAAAGGATATGCAATAGCCACTTCCTCATGATAGTGAATTTTCAAGTTGGTCAATAATGCTGGTTGCCTTATCGTAGGTTTGCTGCAGGCTCTCATTTATGGTTGAGGGTGCATATAGGGCCATTTCGGCAGTGTCGAGCATAGCGGCTAGTGCCGTTAACTGCACTGCATCCACGTTTCGATTGCGCAGAGCGTTAATAGCAGCATCCTTGTTCATGTCTGATGGCGGTATGCCCAGTTTGTCGCTCAAATAGCCCCAAGTAGCCTTCAATAGCTCATCATAAAAGCCCCGTTTGTCATTCGCTTTCATACACTCTTCGGCCTGCTTTAAGCGCTTGGCGGCCACCTTGCCTGCTTTGCGGTGTTTCATTAGGCTGGTATTGCCTAGTTCCTTATCGCGTTTACGTTTCACGGCAATTAGACCAAAAAACAACAAAATGGGTGCTCCAAAAGCCAGTGCAAAAACGGGTAAGGGCATTACGAAACTGCCTTGGGTGGTCAGGTCCGGATCGTCGGTTTGGATATAACGAATGTCTTGACCCAGCAGCTCTACTTCTTCTTTGTTTATGCCAGAGGTTACGGATTGCGTAACGGTCGATTCTCCTTCAACAGAAAGTACCATTTCGGGCGAACGCAATGAAACATAGGTGCCTTTCTTCAAATCGAAATAGCTGGTTGTAATAGGTGGTAGTTTATAGGTGCCTGCTCTGCGAGGTATCAGCAGGTAATCAATTTGGCGGCTGCCTCCTACCACATTGCCCTGTAAGGTCGATTTTTCGGTTGTTTTCGGGTCGAATAATTCAAAATCTTTTGGCAGCTCGGGGTTGGGGTTCTCCAAGAACTTTAAATTGCCTTTGCCACTGAATTTAATACTTAGCGTAATGGGGTCGTCGGTTTTAGCATTGGTTTTGTCCAAAGTTACTTGCATATCCAATTCACCCACTAGGCCACTAAAATCAGCAGGTTTATTGGCTTCGGGTAGGGGTTTTACCATTATTTTGGCTTTGCCACTACTAAATTTATGCTGAAACCTCTGGTAACTCCAACCGCCGGTTGGTACCACTACGGTGCATTCAAGACCCATTGGGTCAATTTCTAGCTCGCCGGTGCGCTGTGGAAACAAGGCTACTTTGCGCACCACGGCAACATAATATTGCACACCGTTAAAGGTTTCCACTGTAAAGTCGATGGTTTTGGCCTCTTCGATATCCACTGTCCAGAAACCATTGAACGATGGGGCTTGGGTAATGCTATACTGGTCAACTTGCACCTTGCGGTACAATTTATAGGTGGCGGTTACCTGTTCGCCTTTGTACACTTCCTTTTTATCAACGAAAAGCCTAATAAATAGATTCTCGTTTAGGTAGTCGTTCACATCTTGGTCGTTGCCATTGTTGTTGCCGCCACCTTTATTGCTACCACCATTGTTTCCGCCGCCAACGCTATTTGCTGGCTTGGTACCCGCTTTGTTTACGGTGATGGTTATGGTATTACTTTTTACGGTTTTGCCGCCACTCTCAATAGAAGCTGCGCCTATAGTAAGTTTACCCGATGCTTGTGGTTGCAATAGGTAAACATAAGTGACCGAGCTTGTGCGCACCCCGTTTATGTTCATATTGCTCATGCCTTTCATGGGTCCTGAAACCACATTGAATCCTTTGAAATCGGGTGGAGAGAAGTTGCGGTCTTCCATGTTTTCAATCACAAAGGTAATTTGCAAAGCTTCGTTCTCGGCAATGGTATTTCGCGGCACCTCGGCCCTAAAAGCCTTTACCTGTGCCATTGCATTTAATGCAAACAACAGCATTAATGCCAACGATGCTATGTATTTAAAGGTGCTCAATTTTGGTATGCGATTTTGATTTTGTCGGAATTGGCAACTTACCAATCTTTCTCAATTTTTGTTTTCTCCCCTTGCGTATCTTTCTGCTGCAGTTTTTGCTGCAGCTTCATTTCTTCATTTTTCAGCGCTTCTAGCAACTTATCCAAATCGGCCTTGCTTATATGGCCGGGTTTAGGTTGCATGTTTTTCTCATCTTGCTGGTCCTTCGACTTTTCGGCGTCGTTCGGGTCGCCCTTTTCACCATCTTTGGGGTCTTTCGGGTTTTCGTTCTTTTTGCCGTTGTCGTCTTTTTGTTGGTCGTTTTTCTCAGGGTCTTTGTTCTGGCCGCTTTCCTTGTCTTTGTCTTTATCTTTTTCTTGGTCTTGCTTCTGTTGTTCCTTTTCTTGGTCGTCGGGAGGCTGGTTTTTTAGTTTACTTTGGGCATAAGCAAGGTTGTAACGAGTATCAGCATCGTTTGGGTTGTTACGCAGGGCATTTTTGTATGCCTCAATGCT
>CAIOSU010000098.1 GCA_903861055.1 uncultured bacterium | reverse complement strand
CAGCAGCAATAAACCCAAGGTCCATGCTAACTTTTTGCCACCATAAAAGTTAAGCAGTCGGCTGGTAGACATAAACTGGTAGCCAATGAAAGGAGCAAACAATATACCACTGGTAAGCCTATCATAACCTTTCTCGTAGCCGCCCGTTATTTGGGGTATGTATTCTTTATCTCCTATGAGCCTTATTTTGTGGCGCAAAGCACCTACACCCAACTTGAGCACTATGCCCGAGTTTACGTTCGGTTTCTTAAAGGCTATCATTTTACCCAAAAAACCTTGTATGGTAAAACCCCTTTCGGCCAAAAAAACGGACTCAATCCGTCCATCGGTGCGGATGAGCACGTTGCTGCCCAAAGAAATGTTTTCGAGCTGACCTAGGTCTTTTACATTATTACCAAACAGATAGCTACCCTCAATGCCGTACATCCAGTTTTTGCCGTTCTTAAAACCCAACATCCCGCCCAGGGCTGAGTTACCACCAAAACGCTCAGCCATATCACCAAAGGGCAACTGGTAACTGTAGTGGGCACTAATCATCCAAACGCCCATTACCGAATCCTTTAAAAGCGATTGTGCTTTAAGGCCGGCAAAAGGACCTAAAAAAAGTGCTATTACCAAGATTTTAACAATACTTTTCATGGCCATACCCAAAATTACGTTTTTTTACTTCAAGAGCCTTACCGCTCCTGTTTTTATCTCTATATTTGCTGCCGTAACAAACACACCCACGCCCGGATGCGCCCCATTCAAATGGTTGACTTGCAACCACAGTATGCAAGGATACAAAGCGAGGTAGAAGCAGCTTTTGCCGATGTAATCCGTTCGGGTGCATTTATCAACGGACCGGCAGTTAAATCTTTTCAGCAAAACTTAGCTAATTTCCTTGATTGCAAACATGTAGTTGCTTGTGGAAACGGCACCGATGCATTACAAATTGCCTTAATGGCGCTTAATTTGCAGCCCGGCGATGAAGTAATAACCACCCCATTTACATTTGTTGCCACCGCCGAAGTTATAGGGCTACTGGGCTTAGTGCCCGTGTTTGTGGACGTTGAAGCCGACAGTTTCAATATAGACCCTACGCTTGTTGAGGCTGCAATTACCGAAAAAACGCGCTGCATTATACCTGTTCATTTGTTTGGCAGGGCCTGCAATATGCAAGCCATAATGGATATAGCACGCCAGCATTGCTTATTTGTGATTGAAGACAATGCCCAAGCTATTGGCGCAACTTGCATTGTGGATGGAGTTGAGCAAAAAACGGGTACCATTGGCGATATTGGTTGTCTTTCGTTTTACCCAAGTAAAAACCTAGGTGCGTTTGGCGATGGCGGCGCCATTAATACCAACAACGACGAGTTACACCAGCGCATACACCGCATTTGTAATCATGGCTCAGATAAGCGGTATTATTACGAAACAGTGGGTGTAAACTCTCGTTTGGATAGCCTTCAAGCCGTGCTGCTCGATATTAAATTGAAACATTTGAACGAGTATCTACAGGCACGTATTAAATTGGCAAATGCATACGACATAGCTTTATCGGGCATTTCTGGCTTGGTACTGCCTGCTCGTGCAGAGCACAGCAAACATGTTTTCCACCAATATACCTTGTGCAACCCTGAAAGGGATGCTTTGCAACAATTCCTTAATGCACAGGAAATTCCAACTATGGTATATTATCCTGTACCTTTGCACGTGCAAAAACCATACTTAGATGCACGACACCCGGTTGGTGGCTTGCCAATAAGCGAGCGGTTGAGCAAAGAAGTGTTATCGTTGCCCATGCATACTGAAATGGACGACGAGCAGTTTGAGAAGATTGTTACGGAAGTGATTAAATTCTATAAAAAGTAAAGATGAAAGTATCAGTTATCGGTACCGGTTATGTTGGATTGGTTTCGGGCATTTGTTTTGCTGAAACAGGAAATACGGTTATTTGTGTGGATAATAACGCTGGTAAGGTAGAAATGCTTAAAAGCGGTAAAATTCCGATTTACGAACCAGGCTTGGATGTGTTGTTTGACCGTAACTTTAAAGAAGGCCGACTAACCTTTACAACCAGCCTTGAGGATGCTATAAAAGAAACAGATATTGTATTTTTGGCCTTACCAACTCCTCCTGGAGAAGATGGCTCTGCCGACCTGTCGTACATTTTAGGTGTAGCCAAGCAAATTGGCCCAATGCTTAACAAATACAAAGTTATAGTTGATAAAAGTACGGTACCAGTTGGCACTGCCGAGAAAGTATATGCTGCTTTATTACAAAATGCAGATGCCAGTTTGTTTGATGTAGTATCGAATCCTGAGTTTTTGCGCGAAGGCAAAGCAGTAGAAGACTTTATGAAGCCCGACCGTGTGGTAATTGGCACCAGCAGCGACAAGGCCCGCCAAATGATGGGTAAGCTTTATGAGCCATTTGTGCGCCAGGGCAACCCAGTAATTTATATGGACGAGCGTTCGGCAGAAATGACCAAGTATGCAGCCAACTCATACCTTGCGGCACGTATTACCTTCATGAACGAAATAGCCAACCTTTGCGAATTGGTTGGTGCCAATGTTGATAATGTTCGTTTGGGTATGGGCTCTGACAACCGCATCGGCAAGCGTTTCTTGTTCCCAGGCGTGGGATATGGCGGTAGCTGTTTCCCTAAAGACGTACAGGCTTTGGCCAAAACGGCTGGCGAAAACAAATACGAGTTTCAGATACTGAAATCGGTGATGGAAGTAAACGAAGCGCAAAAGACCGTGTTGGTTACCAAAATCAAAGCTTATTATAACAACAACCTAGCAGGCAAACACTTTGCCGTTTGGGGTCTTGCCTTTAAACCTGATACAGACGACATTCGCGAAGCTCCTGCTTTATACATCATCAAAGAATTGTTGGCTGCTGGTGCAACTATTACCGCATTCGACCCAGAGGCCATGCCGAATGTGAAGAAGGAATTTGGCGGAAGCATTAGCTATGCCGACAACCAATATGAAGCCCTGCCAAATGCAGACGCTTTGCTTATTATTACCGAATGGAGCGAGTTTCGCAATCCAGATTTCGATAAAATCGGCTCATTGCTAAAGGACAAGGTAATTTTTGATGGCCGTAACCTTTATGAGCCAAAAGATATTAAAGAACTTGGTTTTTACTACAACAGCATTGGCCGCACAACTATAACCAAATGAGCAAACAAAAACGCATATTGATTACCGGTGCCGCCGGCTTTTTGGGTTCGCACTTGAGTGATAGGGCCATAAAAGAAGGGTACCATGTAATAGCTATGGACAACCTACTTACAGGCAATATCAAAAACATTGAGCACCTGTTTCCGTTGCCCAATTTTGAGTTCTACCACCACGATATTACCAAATTCATCCACATTCCAGGCGAGTTGGACTATATCTTACACTTTGCTTCGCCAGCTAGCCCTATCGATTACCTAAAAATGCCTATCCAAACCCTTAAAGTGGGTTCATTGGGTACGCACAATTGCTTGGGCTTGGCAAAAGCTAAAGGTGCCAGAATGTTGATTGCTTCTACATCGGAAGTATATGGCGACCCATTGGTGCACCCACAAACCGAAGAATATTGGGGCAATGTAAACCCTGTTGGTCCGCGTGGCGTGTACGATGAAGCAAAACGTTTTCAAGAAGCCATTACTATGGCATACCATACCTTCCATGGCGTCGAAACCCGCATTGTGCGTATTTTCAACACTTATGGTCCACGTATGAGGCTAGATGATGGTCGTGCATTACCTGCATTTGTAAGCCAAGCGTTATCGGGCAACGACATTACCGTATTTGGCGATGGCTCACAAACGCGCTCTTTCTGCTATGTGAGCGATTTGGTGGAGGGTATTTACCGCTTACTTTGGAGCGACTACCACTTACCCGTGAACATTGGCAACCCTGTAGAGATAACCATTAAGCAATTTGCTGACGAAATAATAAAACTAACCGGAACGGATCAAAAAGTGGTTTACCACCCATTGCCTACCGACGACCCTAAACAGCGCCAACCCGACATTACTAAGGCCAAAAACATACTTGGCTGGGAACCTAAGGTCTCTCGCGAAGAAGGATTGAAAATTACGTTGGATTATTTTAAAAGCGTGTTAGCTTGAGGTACAATGTACGATGTACAAAGTACGATGAATTAAAATGAAGGGAAACGGCTGTTGACAAGACGGAAATGATAAATCGGTACAAGAAGTTTACCGTTGATATTGTGAAGTTTTGTAGCAAATTACCCAAGGAGCAGGCGTTCTTTATTTTTGGAAAGCAACTTATTCGTTGCTCAAGTTCAATGGGTGCTAATTATAGAGCAGCCTGCAGGGGAAAATCAACTGCTGATTTCATAAACAAATTGAAAATTGTCGAGGAAGAGGCGGAATCCGAAGCGTAGAAGATGTAGATCGGCTACTACGCGCGGGCGCCGATAAAGTTTCGATAAATACATCTGCAATTGCCCGTCCAGAGT
>CAIOSU010000097.1 GCA_903861055.1 uncultured bacterium | reverse complement strand
TGCAAAGCCTTTATTATTTAATAACTGCAGGTGAATGCTCATTTACTTGCCCAATTTTTGTTTTAAAGTATGTGTTAGTGCACCAACGGCAATAGGCCTAGTGTGCGGGTTGCGGTACATCTGCCAAATAGCCTTCCATGCCGATGGTTTGAACAGCTTTTTCAAGATACTCGATGTTCCTTTGTTAGCACCTTCACTAGAGTCGATGTTAGCCACTTCCCCACCCAAGCGGGTCATCCAGAAAACACGGTGTGCTTCTGCCAACCAAAGCTTTTCGTACTCCGCCCAGTTATTTAAGGCTTCTATTTCATTAGCAAATGCTTCTTGCGAGCGGGTTTCAATAATGCCTGTTGAAGTGTTAATGTTGATGGGCAACCAATTATAAGAACCGCCTGCTTGGTCAAACTCAGCAAACAATATAGCCGATTGGTTAATATGGCTCCTATTGGCTTGCAGTTTTAAATCGAAAACAAAGTTGCCCAACGAATAAAATACCTGATTCCCCTTAACCGATTCAACACCCTGCAACGTATGCGAATGGTGCGCAACCACCCACGATTGAGCGTTTAAAGCAAGGCTTTTCAGCCGCTTTCTGCGAGCTGGCGATGGATAACGCGTGTACTCTTCGCCGCCGTGATAGTTAATAATCAATTGCTTGCCTGTCTTTTGGAAGTCCTTTATCGCTTGCGAAATTTCTTTTTGATTAACCTCACAAAGCACACCAGCATGGCTATTACTAGCAATCATCCCTTCGTTATGGGCAATGCCTATCAGGCCACGTGAGATACCATTAGCCGCTAGTTCGAGTGGTCGGAGAGCCTGTTCCAAGTTTTTTCCAGCACCAAACCACTGGCCACCGTGCTTTTCAATTAATGCAATGGTTTCTTCAAAACCGGCTGCACCATGATCGAACAAATGGTTATTGGCCAAATTGAAGACCTTGATGTTTCGGGCTATCAAATACGGTATGGCCTCGGGCGGGCTATGCAGCGCCACTCCACTGCTCTTTTGTGATGGCGAGTTGGTCGCAGGGCCTTCGAGATTTATTACCACAAAATCTTGTTCACGCAGCTGCTGTAGCACTTCTGGCGCAAATATTTCCTTGCCTTCCAGCAGTTGCTGCCGGAAAATACCGGAGAAGTTTACATCGCCAGCAAATGCTATTTTCAGCTTTTGTGCCATACTGCCTCCCAAGCTTTTTGCCAGCCCAGCTTATCGGCACCGCTAATGTACCAAATATAGCCAAGCATAAACCCATTAAACAATACCCCTACTAAAGCAAAACCCGCTATAGCCCAAACAGGTTCGCCTGCATAGCCAAACCATCCTAACACCGCTGTTCGGGCAATAAAAATGGCTACATTGTACCATAGCTCAAAACCCAATTTGGCCTTTATATTGAGCACATAAGTAAGCGGATTGACGGTAAACAATAGCAAAAACCAAGGGGCCAGGTATTGTGCAAATACTCCCGCTTCCAACCACTTAGGGCCTAGAGCTAAAGCAAACAGTTGCGGACCAGCTATGCCCAATAACAATACGGGCAAAATGCCCAAAGCAAACAGATTGCGGGTAGTTTTTACCACCAATGACAAAAATGAACTGTGATGCTCTAGCTCGTGCTCGCGGGCTGCCCGCTGATAAAATACTTGCCCAAACGATTGTGCCACCAGCAACACCGGAGTGCCCAGCAGCCTGTTGGCCATGCTAAACTGCCCCACTATGGCCGAATTGAAAAAGTACTGCAACAGATACACTGGCACTTGCCTTGAGAAGGTATTGAGTAATGTGCTGGTCGATGAATACAACGGAAAGTGC
>CAIOSU010000096.1 GCA_903861055.1 uncultured bacterium | reverse complement strand
GGGTGGCAATGGCCTTGGTTTACAGCAGAATAAGCCGAAAGGAAATCATAATAACGCTTGCCATCTACATCCCAAACAAACACCCCTTGGCCTTTAGCGAGCACCACTGGCAGCGGGTGATAGTTGTGGGCACCATATAGGTCTTCCAAATCCATCAATTCCTGTGCTCTTGTTCCAGTAGTTATCATAATCTCAATTTGAAAATTTGAAAATGTGCCAATTTGAAAATGATGTGGCTTCAATTGCTTAATGGCAACTATATGCAAAGGTAACAATAGTGTTGCAAAGGTAGTTTCATGAACCAAGCAGCAAGTTTATGCTCGTTTTTTAATTTCAAATTAACCCGTAACTCGCAACTCGAAACCCGCAACTAACCTACTTCTGCTGGCTCAGCGCCCAGTTGAGGTTGTTTTTTACCAATTGGTAATCGGGTTTAATTGCAAGTGCTTTGTTGCAAGCGGCTATGGCCAAATCCCATTGTTTCAACTCATTATGTGCTGAGCAAATATTGTTGTACGCCTCTGCATAATCAGGCTTAAACTCTAATGCTTTGTATGCAGCATTTATACACTCTTGAAACTCCCCTATGTTATAGTAATTCAGGCTCAAGTTCAAGTAGTTTTCTGCATTGGGCTCGCTTTCCGCTTTGGCTTTAGCCGCAGCAATTATCTGATCATCGCTTTGTATACCGTTTAGGTAAGTCAAAGTGCGCGTGTCGCCTGGCAGCAGTTGCAAGGTTTCGTTGGCTAGATTCCGCAACTCTTCGCTTTCCTTTTGCTCTAGATGCAGCTGCATTAAAGCGTAACGGGCATTACTGTGCGCGGGGCTCATTTTAATTACTCGGCGCAATTGCACTTTGGCATCACTATATTGTTTTTGCCGCATCAACCATGTGCCATAGTGGTAGTGCACTTCCGGGAATATATCGCCCACCTTTTGGGCATATTCAAAGTGCAATCTAGAGCTATCTGGCTGCCCTAATTGCTCATACACAATACCCAAGTTGATGTGCAGGTAGGCATAATCGGGGTTGAGCACCAATGCTGTTTTATAGCATTCAAGAGCCTCTTTATATTCTCCTCGGCCCATAAGCACTAATCCGTAGTTCATCCAGCCTCGGCCGTTTTTGGGGCTTTTTTCGGTTACATCTTTCCAAAGGGTTTCATGGCTTTGCCATACTTCGCAGCGCTGATAAGTACCATAAGCTAGCCCCATAAATAGCAATAATGAACCAACTAAAACTGCTTTTGCAGCAGTTGGGAATGGGTCTTTTTTAGTAGCGTTCGACATTACCCAGTAGGCTAATGGCCAAGCTACTGCCAACATTAACCCAACGAAAGGGAAGTACATTCTATGGTCATTCATTACTTCCGAAAGGGGAATGATACTTGATGTTGGTATCAAGGCCAAGAAAAACCAGAGAATACCAAAGGTTACAGGGCGCATATTCCTATACGCTGATGCCGTAAAGGCTATAATGAGCATTACTGCTACAAACAGCACACCGCCGTATACGCGCAAGTCATTGAAGGTTTCAAAAGCCTTTAAATCGGTATCTGCAGTTAGGTCGTTAGGCACGAAAAGCATAGTGAAGTAGTGCCAAATAACGTATGGCTGGCTTGCAAGGTACAGCCATTTGTCTGTGCCACCAGGTATCCATTGGGGTTCCATTTTGCGGGTAAGCAGAAACCCTAAAATGCCAATACCGCCGGTAACCAAAATGTGGGTCCAGCCAGAGCGATTTTTCTTATTGAACGATTTAAACAATTGAGCGATAGACAAATCCCACTCAAACAATAGCAGGTAAACACCCAATATTGGTAAAAACATTACGGCAGTTGGCTTGGCCAAAATACCCAAGAAAAGCGGAATAAGGTAGAGGAAATATTTACGCCCTATGCCATTGTTTACGAAAATAAGCATAGCTGCCACAACACCAACGGTAGAGAGTATGTCGGAGCGGGAAATGATGTAGTTCACGGTTTCGGCATTTACGGTATGCACGGCATACCAGCCTGCCAAT
Source organism: uncultured bacterium (assembly GCA_903861055.1). Classification (GTDB taxonomy): domain Bacteria; phylum Bacteroidota; class Bacteroidia; order Chitinophagales; family CAIOSU01; genus CAIOSU01. The sequence goes on along the minus strand of CAIOSU010000096.1, from coordinate 1,526 downwards.
AATATGGATATGAGCATGTTCCACTCGTGCACTCGCACTTTATCCAATATTTTTTTGAGTAGGAACACCATTAAAACTATTTGCAAAACAAACCAACCAAAGTTGGTAATGTGGTATGGAGTAGTGTTCAAACCATTGCCCCAGAAAGTTTTGCCGGCCCAAAAATCGAAGGCTAGGGTAGTTGTTACTATTGGCCTATAGCTTTGGTTAGTGGTAAGCGAGCTAAAAGTTTGTGCGTCAGTAAAAAACTTAGGAATGTTGCCTAAATCTTGTATGTATAAGTTGCTCTCAATGGTATGAGAGTCGTCAAATTGAAAGGAGTTATCAAAATGACGGGCATAAGCACCCAATACAAGTATCGCAATAATTGCGCTTGCCAAAATATTAACCCAAACTGGTGGCTTCATTGCTTATGGTTTTCGTATTTTCGTTGTCAAGGGGAGATAAGTACAATAAAATATTGCTACTTACAACCTTACAGGGTTAGTTATCCTCTTTCTGCTGGAACATTTACCCAGACGAGCGGTTTAACAGTTTCCTGATTGCGCAAAAATACGTAAGATAAACTTGCTGTTGTAACCGAAGATATAAAATCATTATTTACCCAAAATGCCTCCTCAACTACCCGCTGTTTTTTTGTTGCCTCTTCGCATAGCCCTTTTGCTGGTGTTTTTTGGGGCAGTGTCATTACCCAATCGGTTGGTTGCACAGGTAAAACATACCATTAGTGGGTATGTAAAGGATGGTAAAAACGGGGAAAGCCTTTTTTCGGCAATGGTGCAAGTAAAAGAGACGGCACTGGGCACTATAACCAATGAGTATGGATTTTACTCTATTACCCTGCCGGCAGGGGAGTATAATTTGGTGTTCTCATATTTGGGGTTCGATAATAAAGAGGTAACAGTGGATATTTCCAAAGAAAACCAACGCGTGAATATTGAGCTGGGCACTTCATCAATTACTACCGATGTGGTCGAGATAACTGGCAAACGCCGTGATGCCAATGTGCAGAGCACCGACATGGGCAAGGTTGAAATGACCATGGAAGAGGTAAAGAAATTGCCTGCGTTGCTAGGTGAAGTAGATGTCATGCGCACTTTACAACTTATGCCAGGTGTTATGTCGGCAGGCGAGGGTAACTCTGGCTTTTATGTGCGTGGTGGTGGTCCAGATCAAAATTTGGTAATTCTGGACGATGCAGTAGTTTACAATACAGGCCACTTGTTTGGTTTCTTTTCAGTGTTTAACGCGGATGCGATTAAAAATACCACATTGATAAAAGGTGGCATGCCCGCACAATACGGTGGCAGGCTATCTTCCGTTATCGATTTGCAGATGAAGGATGGCAACATGAAAAAATATCAAGTTGATGGTGGCATTGGTCTTATCTCTTCTCGACTGACGGTACAAGGGCCGATAAAAAAAGACAAAGCTTCGTTTATTGTTTCGGGCCGCAGAACTTACATTGATTTAATAACCAAGCCAATACTGAAAAGGGTAGAAGATGGGGCATATGATGGGAATGC
>CAIOSU010000095.1 GCA_903861055.1 uncultured bacterium | reverse complement strand
AGCAAATTAAACTGAAAGAAAAAGGCAATGCCAAAAAATCGGTTTTGAGTGGGGTGCCTAATTCAATGCCATCATTGGTGAAAGCATTGCGTATGCAAGACAAGGCTGCACAAGTAGGATTTGATTGGGAAAACAAAAATCAAGTTTGGGAAAAAGTAGAGGAGGAGTTAAACGAATTCAAAACATCTAGCAATGCCAAAGACCGTGAAGAAGAGTTTGGCGATTTGTTGTTCTCTTTAATCAACTATGCGCGTTTTGAAAACATCAACCCGGATGATGCCTTGGAAAAAACCAACCAAAAGTTTAAGAAACGCTTTGAATACATTGAGGCCAAAGCGGAAGCAAAAAACCTAGACTTAAAGTCGCTGGGATTGCGCCAAATGGATGAGTGGTGGGTGGAAGCAAAAGGAATTAAATAAAAAAAGACTTGCGCATTCACACAAGTCTTTCTTCAAAAATTATTTATTGATTAAGCCCCTAATCTCAATGCCAAGGCATTGTGGTAAAGGTTTTTGATGTCAGCGGTAGCTCCGAAATCTTCTGAATCGATGACCATGCTGTTTCCTTTTACAGAACCAATATGTAAGCAATCTACACCCATGTCAGCAAAGTGTTTTTCAATGCTTTCTTTGTTTGAAGGACTAACACTGATAACGGCTCTTCCTTGTGCTTCACCAAACAACCAAGCATCTTTTCTGATGTGGGCATCTGTGCAAATATCAAAACCAGTTTTTCCTTGCATAGCCGATTCTGCTAGTGTTACGAATAGTCCACCTTCGCTTACGTCGTGTGCTGAACGTACCTTGCCACTGCAAATCGCAGCATATAAGGCATCTTGCATTTGCTTCTCCTCATCCAAATTGAAATATGGTGCTGGAGAGAAATTTACCTTGTGGTATTTTGCTAAATATTGGCTGCTGCTGATATCGTTTTGAGATTTTCCAATTAAGAAGATGAAATCACCTTCCGCTTGAAATGCAGAACCCATGTGGTGTTCAGGTTTTTCTATAATTCCCACCATACCAATGGTTGGGGTAGGGAATACCGCAACACCCTCGGTGCTTTGGTTGTAAAAACTTACGTTACCGCCCGTTACAGGTGTTCCGAATTTTAAACAAGCTTTTCCCATACCATCAATACTGTGTTTGAATTGGTAGTATACTTCTTTGTCGTATGGATTACCAAAGTTTAAACAATTGGTAACTGCACCTGGTACGCCACCTGTACACACGATGTTTCTAGCTGCTTCAGCAACTGCAATGGCGCATCCTGTTTCAGGATCTGCGTATACATAACGGCTGTTGCAATCTACGGTTAATGCCAATGATTTGTTGCTGCCTTTTACTCTAACAACGGCTGCATCACTTGCTTTATTGGTGCTTTGGTTAACTGTACCAACCATGCTGTCGTATTGGGTAAACACCCAATTTTTAGAGGCAATGTTTGGTTCGCATAGTAAAAATTCAGCTACTGCTTTTAAATCGCTAGGCTCTTCAATGGTATCGAATTTATAGGCTTTGATTTTTTCGAAATATGTTGGTTCGGTCCACTCGCGTTTGTATATCGGAGCGCCTCCACCAAGTACCAAACTTTCTGCAGGGATATCGGCTTCCAATTCGCCATTCATGTAATATTGAACGCGGTCGCCTTCGGTTACTTCACCGATTTGAGCATAGGTTAATTCCCATTTTTTGAAGATGGCTTCAGCTTCTTTTTCTGTACCTTTTTTCAAAATCACCAACATGCGTTCTTGACTTTCAGAAAGGAGGATTTCCCAACCTTTCATGTTTTCTTGACGCATTGGTACTTTGTCCAAATGCACTTTCATGCCGGTCTTACTTTTGGCGGCCATTTCACTGGTGCTACAAGTGATACCTGCTGCACCCATGTCTT
>CAIOSU010000094.1 GCA_903861055.1 uncultured bacterium | reverse complement strand
TCGGGGGTCGCAAAACTCTACTACTTTCTTGCAATCTACACAAATTATATGGTCATGATTCTTGTAGCCATAAGATTTTTCGTACTGCGCATAACTTTTACCAAATTGGTGCCTCGATACCAGATCGCATGACACGAGCAGATCAAGGGTGTTGTATACCGTAGCTCTGCTTATATTGAAACTTTTGTTTTTCATTTCGATGTAGAGTGTTTCTGCATCAAAATGATCGTTTCGGCTGTATATTTCTTCCAGTATGGCGTATCGTTCAGGTGTTTTGCGCTGGTTGTGCTGCTCCAAATACATCGAAAAGATGTTTTTCACCTCTCCAATGATATCTTTCCCACCTGGGGTTATGGTTGGTTTTCCGAACGTTAGCAAAGTAAATACCTAATATGAAGTAACAATTGAAACACTGTAGTACAAAAATACGGTTTATTGGCGGCTAATGGATAAAATTCCATCGATTCCTTTCAAACGCATAATTAATTTATCTAGTTGGTCGGTGTCTTCAACAAATACGGTTATCACGCCCTCGAATATACCGTCTTTACTTTCAATGGATAGTGAGCGCATGTTTATCTTCAACTCCGACGATATAATGTTGGTTATTTTGTTCATTACCCCAACATCGTCAATGCCACTCAATTTCAATTCGGTGAGGAACGCAATGGCATGGTCTTTATTCCACTTGGTTTTAATAATGCGGTAGCCATAGTTGCTCATCAACTGCACTGCATTGGGGCAGTTAGTTTTGTGTATTTTGATACCATCGCTTATGGTTACAAAACCAAACACATCGTCGCCGGGTATAGGGTTGCAGCAATTGGCAAATTTGTAGTCTATCTTATCAAGGTTATCGCCAAAAATCAGTAGCTCGGCATTCTTTTTAAGGGTACTCTTTATTGTTTCTTCTACCGAAGGCTGCTTGGCTTCTTGTTTTTCCTCTTTTGGCAGAATGAGTTTGTTTCCCAAAAACTGCAAATCGCCCAATTGCTTAGGGGTAATTTTTTTGGTGGCAACATTGTAGTAAAAGTCTTGTACGCTTTGAAGTTTAAAAAACGATACAATATCTTCCAATAGTTTCGGGTTCAATTCCAGTTTTTGGTGGCGGAACTTGCGCAGCACCATCTCTTTGCCATCGGCAGCTACTTTGCGTTTTTCTTCTTTTAGCGCCGATTTTATTTTGGCTTTGGCTTTGCCAGTAAGTACAAAGTTTAGCCAATCTTCATTGGGCTTTTGTTTCTTGCTGGTAATAATTTCAACTTGGTCGCCATTGTTAAGCTTGTGGCTTAGTGGCACCAACTTGTGGTTTACCTTGGCACCAATACAGGTCATGCCTATGTCGGAGTGTATATCAAAAGCAAAATCGAGGGTAGTAGAGCCGTTGGGCAACATTTTAAGTTGGCCTTTGGGCGTAAATACATATATCTCGTCTTGAAACAGATTGAGCTTAAAGTCGTTGATAAAATCGAGCGCATTGCTATCTTGGTTTTGCAATACCTCACGAATACGGTTCAACCAATCGTCCAAGGCACCATCGGCAGTGCCTTCGCCTTCTTTGTATTTCCAGTGGGCAGCGTAGCCTTTTTCGGCAATCTCATCCATGCGCTCGGTTCGCACCTGCACTTCTACCCATTTGCCTTTTGGGCCCATTACGGTGGTGTGCAAAGCCTCATAGCCGTTGGCTTTTGGGGTGCTTAGCCAATCGCGTAAGCGGCTTGGGTTTGGGCGATAAATATCGGTTACGATGGAGTAAACCTTCCAGCAATCCGATTTTTCGGTTTCGGGCTCAGGGTTCAATAAAACCCTAATGGCAAACAAATCATATACCTGCTCAAAATCAACCTCCTTGGTTTTCATCTTGTTCCAGATGGAGTGGATGGACTTTGGACGGCCGTATATTTGGTAGTTGGTAAACTCCTTATCCAACCGCTCTTTAATGGGGCGAATGAACTCATTAATATATCGCGCCCTTTCGCGTTTACTTTCGTTTAGTTTTTGGGCAATCAATCGATAAGCTTCGGTCTCCGTGTATTTCATGGAGAGATCTTCCAGCTCCGACTTTATGGCATACAAACCCAAGCGGTGGGCTAGGGGAGCGTATAGGTAGCTGGTTTCGGATGATATTTTGAGCTGCTTGTTGCGCGGCATACTATCCAGCGTGCGCATGTTGTGCAAGCGGTCGGCAATTTTTATCAGGATAACGCGAACGTCATCAGTTAGTGTTAAGAGTAGCTTACGGAAGTTTTCGGCTTGCTCGCTGCTGGTTAAATCAAACACGCCAGCAATCTTGGTTAGGCCGTCCACAATTTTAGCCACCCCGCTACCAAACTCCCGTTTAATATCTTCCAGCGTTATCTCTGTATCTTCTACTACATCGTGCAAGAGGGCGCAAGCTACAGATGTTGGCCCTAGGCCCATTTCGCCGGCCACAATTTGCGCCACCGCCAGTGGGTGCAATATATAGGGCTCGCCGCTTTTGCGGCGCATATCTTTATGGCTCTCCAAGGCTAGGTCAAAAGCATTGCGAATCATCTGCTTATCGCCCTTCTGTAGCTGAGGTTTGATGGCCTTTAGCAAATGGCGATACTCCTTCAGGATTAACAAT
>CAIOSU010000093.1 GCA_903861055.1 uncultured bacterium | reverse complement strand
ATTAATCGTAAAATTACGATTAATAATTAAGATTTGCAAGGTAGCATTAAAAAAGGCCAAAGAGGTTATACCTTTTGGCCTTTAGACTTAATGCGAGACAATGCAATTTAACGAAACAATAAGCATCAATAACTACTTCCTGAACCCCGGTGCTAGCACTAACTCTTTGCTGCCCGGTATATAAGTGTAGAAACCTTCACCAGATTTAGCGCCCAACTTACCAGCAGTTACCATATTAACCAACAACGGGCAAGGGGCATATTTGGGATTACCCAAACCATCGTGCAATACACGCATAATGGCCAAACATACATCCAAGCCAATAAAATCGGCCAACTGAAGAGGCCCCATTGGATGCGCCATGCCAAGCTTCATTACGGTATCAATCTCCATTACACCAGCCACCCCTTCGTGCAACGAAATGATAGCCTCGTTTATCATCGGCATCAATATACGGTTGGCCACAAAACCAGGATAATCGTTTACTTCGGTAGGTACTTTGCCTAGTTTTTTCGATAGCTCCATAATGGTGCCAGTTACCTCATCGGTAGTAGCATAGCCTCGAATAACCTCTACCAATTTCATTACTGGCACAGGATTCATAAAATGCATACCAATCACTTTATCAGGTCGTTGTGTAACGCTACCTAATTTAGTGATTGAAATAGAGGAAGTATTGCTAGCTAATATCGCATCAGCATCGGCCACCTCATCCATTTGCTTAAATATCTTCAGCTTTAAGTCGATGTTTTCGGTAGCAGCTTCCACAATCAGTCCGCTGCCTTTAGCACCCTCTGCAAGGCTGGTGTAGGTTGCGATGTTGCTTAGCGTTTGGGCTTTGTCGTCGGCGGTTATGGTTTCTTTGGTAACCATACGGTCTAGGTTTTTGCCAATGGTAGCCAGTGCTTTTTCCAAAGCTGGTGCGCTCACATCAACCAACGATACTTTAAATCCACTTTGGGCAAAAACGTGGGCAATGCCATTGCCCATGGTACCTGCTCCTATTACGGTTACTTGTTGCATACTATGTCGTTATTCTGTTTTAATCAATTTTTGTGTTTGAACAATGTCATCCATCAAAGTAACCTTGATGATATATGTTCCTTTTGCCCACTCGCTAGTATTTACCACCCACGGGGCATTGAAAGGTGCGGAGAATATCTTTTTAACAACCACGTTTCCTGCCATGTCGAATACCTCGGCCATATGTGGCGGCTTGATGCTTTTATTAAACTCCACTGTAAAAGTATCTTTGGTGGGGTTGGGGTATACTACAAAATTCTTTTTGGGAGCTATCTCGTTAACGGCCGTACCCAACTCTTGGCACTGAGTAGCATCAGGGTTGTTGGGTTGCGCCAAACGGGTAGCATCATAAATAGCCAGTGTGTAATCGCCCTGCTTTAGGTTATTAATGGTAACCTTTCCACGCTTATCGTTTTGGTTGTTCAAGTAATTAAACTGGGCGTCAGCGTAAATCACCCAATCAGCCTTACCGTAGGGGCGATATAGCAGCACCAGGCTGTCTTCTCTATTGGTAATCAATCCGTTATCCAAATACCCCGCTGAGGTACTAGTTGAGCCATTATAATCGAAAACCGCTGTTGCGGCAAAGTCTGCGGACCAAACACCATCAAAGGTATAGTACCTATCAGGCGACACGTGTAAGTTTGCAGGCAAAGAATTCCATACCACAGGACCTACCCAATGGTGCTCTACGCGAATAAGCGCGCTATCGTTAATTTGGCCTACATCAATGGTCATTCGCGCTTCTTCAAAGTCATAAGAGCCTATGCTATTCACCACCAAGTACTTATCGGTAATCGCATCGCTTATTTTTTCATTAATGTCTAAGGCAACAAAAACGGGCTCAAAAGCCAAAGTATTGGTATAGGTACCACAACTGCCACCCATTAATACCCGTTGGGTAAAGGTTTGCCCTTGCGTGCCAAAGTACGTAACATCAACAGGCACGTTAGTATAAAGTGCACTGGCCTCTTTTATCAGTTGCCTTATTTCAACGGTAACACTATATCCCGAAACACCCGCTGGAGTAATATTTACGGTATCGATACTAAAATGGGTAAAGCCCGTGCCAAACACCCAGTTATCAAAAAATGGGGTTAGGTTGATGCCCGAACATTGCGTTAAATGGTCCCTAAAATTTTGGCTACTAGCGTGATTAAAGCTATATGCAGACAAGTAGCTACCAATGCACTCAAAAAACAAACTATCGCCCATATAACCGCGCAAGGTATGCGCTACATCGGCACCTTTGTCGTACACGTGGGTTGAGTATGTTAAATCGTGCCCAATACCAGAAACGGGGTAATATCCACCATCGCGTATGTGCGCCAACCGGATAACTTCGGCATGATTGCTGCGCACTTCTTTGGTATAGGCTTCTTTGCTATACACGGCCTCTAAATAAATCTTCTCGCAATAGCTTGCCCAACCTTCATTTAGCCACATATCTTCAGCAGTTTCGCAAGTTACCCAGTCGCCAAACCAATGGTGGCCCAGTTCATGTGCCATTAAAAGTTCGCTGGCTATGCCCGGCTGTGTGCTGGCTGGGAAGGCAATGTTGGTGGCATGCTCCATTGCACCACCATTAAAAGGCACCATAGCATACCCCACGCGGCTAAATGGCTGCGCACCCCATCGTGTTTCGTAAGCACCTATGGCATTGGGCAATTTGGCGAAAACCTGACTTATCCTGGCCGAATCGGTTGGGCGAACCGCTAGCACAACCGGGAAATTGGCATTAATGCCATTATAGGTGTAGCTAATACTGGTATAGTTTGATACGGCTACCGATGCTAAATAGGTAGGGATGTCTTCATCCAATTTCCAATGCCAAATAGTTGTAGCACCTGCAACAGTGCTATCAATCAATAAACCTCCACAAAAGGCTTTATCGCCATTGGCAGTGGTAATATAGGTTTCGTAAGTAGCCCTATCTACAAAATTGTCGACACAAGGAAACCACACACGGCCGTAGTTGTGCGGGTTGTCGGCAAAGGCTACGCCAATGTTATAGGCATAGGTATTAGTCATATAAAAGCCTCCAAAACCAGATGGGTCAGTTACTGGCGTACCACCATAGTAAACAGTTACGGTGGCAGTGTCGTTGGTATTTAAACCTGTAACGGCAATAGATAGCAACTCACCCACATGAGTAAAGCTGCGATTAACCCCACTTACTTTAACCGAATCAACCGAAAGGGCTTTAAGGTCAAGATCAATTTGGGTAAGATTATTAATTAATGAAACCAGCTTCAATTCGCAATTACCCCGTATTTGCCTTGATGCTAAATTACTTATATCAAGGCTGATGGTATAGTGAGTAACATCAATGGTATCGCTCCTACCCTGCCCTGCCATCAATTTAAACGTATTAGGCAATGCTTGGTGCCGATGCTGGCAACTAAAAGTGCTAACATTGGGCAAGAAACTTTGCGCTTGGGCCATTATAGACCAGCACAAAAGCGATACAATGGCTAATAACCTCATTAATACTGTTCGTTTTCATTAGGGAAATCCTTATGCTTTACGTCCTCTACATACTTGTTTACGGCTAAACGGATTTCGTCGTACAAGTTAGCATAGCGGCGCAAAAAGCGCGGTTGGAATTCTTGGGTAATGCCCAGCATATCGTGTAACACCAGCACTTGTCCATCAACATCTGCACCGGCACCAATGCCTATTACAGGTATCTTAACCGAGGCAGAAACCTTTTTAGCAAGATTAGCCGGGATTTTTTCAACTACGAGGGCAAAACAACCTATTTCTTCCAACATAGCGGCATCGTCTAGCAAGCGTTGCGCTTCGGCCTCTTCTTTGGCCCTAACAGTGTAGGTGCCAAATTTATATATGGATTGCGGCGTAAGCCCCAAGTGGCCCATAACGGGTATGCCTGCAGTAAGTATGCGAATAATGGATTCCTTAATTTCAAACCCACCTTCTAGCTTCACGGCGTGTGCACCCGATTCTTTCATGATACGGATAGCGGACTCCAATGCCAAGCGTGAATTGCCTTGGTATGAGCCAAATGGCAAATCGACCACCACTAAAGCTTTTTTAACCCCCCGCACTACCCCTTGGGCATGATATATCATTTGGTCGAGGGTAATTGGCAAGGTGGTTTCGTGCCCAGCCATTACGTTACTGGCCGAATCACCGACCAATATCACATCAATGCCTCCATCGTCAACAATACTGGCTAGCGAGTAATCGTATGCCGTGAGCATCGAGATTTTTTCCCCCTTATCCTTCATCGATTGGAGGGTGTGGGTGGTAATGCGTTTTACCTGTTTGCTTACTGACATGGCGATAGGGCTTTAATTGCCTTGCAAATTAGCAAAAAAGCATGATTTACTTGGTTTTAAAAGGCTAAAACGTTCATTTGCTAAGCGCAATTCAAAAAGAAAGTCAAGGCTCGGCCATGTTCAAGACTTGACAGCCGACAATTAATCAAGGCTAAATTCACCTAAAAATAAAGAGAGGCGCAACTTCCATGGGGAAAGGGCACCTCTCAGTACAGTATTAATCCAATAAATGATGATAAGTCTCTAATCATTAAGACAAGTGAACTCTAGCAGTTTGCAAATACATGTTTTTAACACGGCTAGCCTTGGCTAAGGTATCTATGTAGTTTTGCAAATCGCCATTGCGCATGAAATCCATAGCTTTATTTTTCAACTCGCTGTATTGTTTCATCAATTTACGCATTCGGTTTATTTTCAGTATCTCTAACATGGCTCTTAGTTTTTGAGGTTCGTTATTTATTTGCTTACCCTATACTAATCAAGTAGCGTGCCAAAAACTACATTAAGTTGCCAAAAGAATTTTAAAAAACTAAAAATTAGCTTACAATTTACTGATTATCAAACCCAATATTTAAAAAAGAATTTTACAAAAAAATTACCGCTCATTCAATTTGAGCCAAATCAGGTTTGCAACACCCCTACCCTATACTGCTCAGTTAGCGGTGCATGGTTGGCGGCTTCAATGCCAATGGATAGTATTTTACGGGTATCCAGTGGGTCCACTATCTTATCCACCACCAAGCGGGCAGCGTTGTAGTATGGCGTGGTGGTTTTGTCGTAGTGCGCTTTAATGCGCTCTAGCAGTTCCTTTTCCTTCTCTGGGTCTATTATCTCGCCTTTGGCCTTGAGGGATGCCACTTCAATTTGCAACAATACTTTGGCCGCTTGCTCACCACCCATTACTGCTATTTTAGCCGATGGCCAAGCTAGCATTAGGCGCGGGTCATAGGCTTTGCCGCACATGGCGTAGTTGCCTGCGCCGTAGCTGTTGCCCACTATTACCGTAAACTTAGGTACCACGCTATTGGCCATGGCATTTACCAACTTGGCACCATCTTTAATAATGCCGCCGTGCTCGCTACGAGAACCAACCATAAACCCGGTTACATCTTGCAAAAACACCAGCGGAATCTTCTTCTGGTTGCATACCATCACAAAGCGCGCGGCCTTATCCGCTGAGTCGGAGT
>CAIOSU010000092.1 GCA_903861055.1 uncultured bacterium | reverse complement strand
CTGCCGAAGATCAGGTGTTTGAAATGGAGACGCGAAACAAGAGTATATTGGAGTATACCAACTTTGTGAGCCGTTACCCCAACAACCGAAACCTGGGTAAGGCTTGGGATGAGCTGTATGACGCGTACAACCTATCGCGAACCACCGAAGAGCTAGAGCGTTTTCAGCAATTGTTTCCTAGGTATCCTCATCCGGAGCAACTAGCAGAGGATATGCGGTTTTCGAAAATGGAAATCAGATTGCTTGAGGCGGATAATTTGTTTGGTTATGCAGATAGCCTAACGGGGCAATTGTTAATTGAGCCGAAATACCCAGACGCCTATGCCTTTTCAGAAAACTTGGCCGCCGTATCGTTGGTTGATTGCGAGGATAGTTGCCAATATGGCTACATCGACCCTAAAGGCATCTTAGTTATTGAGCCAAGGTATAGCGAAGCCGGCGAGTTTAAACAAGGACTAGCGCTAGTATCAATAGGCAATTGCGAATCAGAGACCTGCAAATGGGGTTTTATCAATAGAAAAGGTAAAGCCGTTATCGCTATAGAATACGACGATGCTTTACCATTTAGCCAAGGCTTAGCTTTGGTGCGCAAAGGCGAAAAATACGGATTTGTAAACAGCCGTGGCAGAGCGGCAATAGCTATAAAATACGATGATGGATATTCGTTTTCGGAAGGGTTGGCCGCTGTAAGACAAGACGATTTGTGGGGCTATGTTGACCTCACAGGCAAAATGGTTATCGCGCCCCAGTTTAAGCAAGCCCGCTCGTTTCGCGATGGGCTGGCCCCAGCCATTAGCGATGAGGGCAAGTGGGGTTATATTGGGCAAGCCGGACACTGGCTTATTGAGCCCCAATATGATGCCGCCGACCCCTTTAATGAAGGCACTGCCAAGGTTTTGGTAAAACAGAAGAAAGGCAATACTTGGCAATCCGTAGAAAAGGAGATAGATATGGGCGGGAAGTTTGTGGATTGAAATGGTTAAAAAGTCTCATTAGCTATCAAGGTTTAGTTTTGCACTATGAACATCTACGAATTGTCGGGCATTGCCCGACCCATCGATTTTAAGTACCCTACCAATAAGCTGATAGCTATACTATCGGCAATGGCTTTGGTAGGTGGTTTTATATTGGGGTTGGTGCATGGCTTGGTGCTGGGCAAATCGGTTTTGTTGGGATTGCAGTTCGCTGCCACGGTATTCCTTACCTGGGCCTTTGCTCGCGAGCTCGACCCACAAGAGCCCTATTCAGCTTTTGTAGCGGTAGGTATTGTTTCCATTGGTTTTGTTTGGGGCATCAGGCCCGATTTGCTGAGCATTGCAGTAGTTATGGGCGCTGCCCGAATATTGATTTGTAGTTGCGGTAGGCAGCCCGTAATTCCTGATGCGCTTATTATTTTGAGTGGCGCTGCTTGGTTAGGTTATGGCCAGCACCAAGGTTTGACAGTGCTGGTGGTGGCTTTGGCCTTTTTGTTGGATGGATTACTAAAGCCCTCCAACAGGTTATCCTTGTTATTCGGCTTTTTGGCCCTTGTAGGTGGGGTTGCAACCTTCTATTTCTTCCCTATAATACCTACCATTAGCCCCTCGCTACTGAATACTAACATGGTAGTATTGGCCTTGTTTTTGGTGTTTATGCTAATTGCCTACAAACGCCCCGAAGCCCGCGCAGATAGCAACAACTTCAATATTTCCCGAAAGCGACTGCTAGCATTTCAAATATTATTGCTGGTTTGGGTGCTGCTGGCCATGCCCGTTTATGCCGGCGGCTCGGTAAACAAGCTATTTATCGTTTGGGGTGCAATGGCAGCATCAAGTATGTTTGCTATTGCCAATGGCATATTGAGCAAAAAGGCTGGAAATGTCGGTGAGCCTGAGTAATTGATAGCGTTTTTACTACCTTCTAAACTGTGGACGGTCGACCATGGACCAAAAAACTACTCCTGCCAATACACCCTTTTAACCCTACTGCTTATACCTGTAAGTATCTCATAGGGGATAGTGCCTGCCCAATCGGCTATTTGCTGCACGGGTAGTTCAGGGCCGAAAACGATAACCTCATCACCTTCCATTGCCTCGGGTACATCTGTAACATCAAGCATACACATATCCATACATACTCGGCCCACAATGGGTGCCAAGCGGCCATGCACCTTCATACTACCTACGCCGTTGCTCAAGCGGCGGTCAATGCCGTCGGCATACCCAACGCCCACCGTTGCAATTCGTCGCTCATTAGTTGCGGTATAGGTTCGGCTGTAGCTTACAGTTTCGCCAGCAGCAATAGTGCGCAATTGCGATATAGTGGTGCGCATTCGGCCCACATGCTGCAATTTGCCAGCAAGCGCCTCGCTGGTATCGATGCCATATACACCAAGGCCCAAGCGAACCATATCATACTGTGCATTCGGGAAACGCGCTATACCTGCCGAGTTCAGAATATGCCGCATGGGCTTATAGTCCAGCCCTTTTGTAATGGCTAAGCTCATTTGCTCAAACTTACCCACCTGCTCGCTCGTAAAATCGTCGTGCACCGCATCTTCACTGGCTGCTAGGTGCGAGAAAATGCTCATTACTTTTAGCCAAGGCGTGTTTTTGAGGGCTTTTGTTAGTGCCTCAACTTCATTTACTCCGTAGCCTAACCGGTGCATACCCGTATCTAGCTCAATATGCATCGGGAATGGTTTCTCCGCACTGGCATGTCTACTCAGTTGCAAGTACTCGCTGAACTTATTGAAAACACCCTCGTTGTATAGGTCCGGCTCCAATTGATACTGCACAATCGCCTCAAAACTGCGCTGCTCGGGGTTCATTACCATTATGGGTAAGGTGATACCGCCCTTACGAAGCGTCACCGCCTCATCGGTATAGGCAACGGCCAAGTAATCGGCCCTATGAAATTGTAGGGTATTGGCTATCTCAAAGCTACCGCTGCCATATGAAAGGGCTTTTACCATTACCATGGTTTTTACCCCAGGTTTTAGTAAGCTATGATATACTTGTAGGTTGTGCGCAAGGGCATTCAGGTTTATCTCCAGAACGGTTTCATGTACCTTTTGCTCCACCAACTTGCTTATGCGCTCAAACTCAAAGCTGCGCGCACCTTTAAGTAGTATGGTCTCGTCGGCAAAATGTAGCTTAGCTAATTGTGTTAAAAACACATCGGTGCTTGGATAAAAGGAAGCCTCAAGACTCACATTCTTCTCGAATATTTTATGCTGCCTTGAAATAGCTGGGCCAATTCCCAACAGTCGGGTTACGCCCTTTTGCCCCACTAAGGCTGCTACGTCCTCATACAAATCCATCTCATTTTTGCCAGATTGTAGTATATCGGACAAAATCAAGGTCTTTTTTGGGTGCTGCTTTTGCTGGTTCAAAAAGTCCAGCGCAATGGTCAGCGAGCCTAAATCGGAATTGTAGCTATCGTTTATCAAGCTACAATTGTTCACGGCATCCTTAAGCTCAAGCCTCATAGCAATTTTGCCCAACTTGCGCATGCGTGCTTGAATAACCTCTTGATGCACACGCAGGTATAACATGGTTGCCCAGCAATGAATCGAGTTTTCTATGCTGGCTTTGTCAATAAATGGGGTAACAATATGAATCTGCTCCTCTTTATAAACCCCATCTATTCGGGTTTCGTTGCTATTCGAATCTATTTTGGTAATACGCAGGTCGGCATCGGTTTTGTGCGCCCAAGTAAACAATTGGAATTTCTCTTGCGCTTCATCGTCGGTAAACTGGCTGCGTATTTCAGTAATGGCCTGCGTTATCTCGTGGTAGTCTTTGCAATAGATGAGGATACGGCTATGAATAAACAGTTTCAGTTTCTCTTTAACCTTATGCCTATTATTCAAAAAGCCCTCTGCATGCGCCTCGCCAATGTTGGTAAAAATGCCAATGTCGGGTTTTATCACTTTTTGCAAGTGCTCCATCTCTGCGGCTTCAGAAATGCCCGCCTCAAATATACCCAATGTATGGGTATTGTTCAGTTGCCACACTGACAGCGGCACCCCAACCTGGCTATTGTAGCTTTTTGGGCTGCGCACTATTACATAATCCTCTTCCAACAGCTGGTACAGCCACTCCTTTACAATGGTTTTTCCATTGCTGCCAGTAATGCCGATAACGGGTAATTTGTATTGCTCCCTGTGCCATGCTACCAAGGTTTGCAGCGCACGGATGCTATCGTTTACTTTTAGTATGTTGGCTTCGGGCAGGTCGTAGGCTTTTTCTTCTTCGGTAACTACAAAGTTGCGTACTCCTAAAGTATATAAGTCGCTCAGGAATTTATGTCCATCGTGTCGCTTACCTTTTACTGCAAAAAACAGGGCCGATTCGGGGTCGGTAATTTTGCGGCTATCTAACGACAAACCATGTATGGGCCTATCTCCAGTAAACTGGAGCCAGTTGCCGCCCATTACTTTAGCGATTTGTTGAGATGTGTAGCCGGTAGTAGCCATGTAACCAGTTTGGAGTGTCAAAGATAACAATGGCAAATGACATGCCAGTTTGTTTTTTAGGTTGTTGCTTAAACCTTATCTTTAACCACCACACCAACCACCCATTATGCGAGCGCTTTTACTGGTTTTAGCCCTGCTGTTGTCGTTACCATCCTTCGCCCAACAAGATTATACCCCACCTTACCCCGAGCAGTTCAAAATACTATCATGGAACATACACATGCTGCCTTATTGTGTCTACTACAAAACCAAGAAAGGCAAGCGCTGCAACGGTATTGTAGAAGAGTTGGGCAAGCGCGACTATAACATTATCATGTTTCAAGAGGCCTTTAAAACGCGCGCTAGACATAAAATTTATAAGGGTTTAAAAGAAAAGTACCCATACCAATACGGCCCCGCTAACCGCAAATTTAGCTGGAAAACTAACAGTGGTATTTGGGTGCTAAGCGACCGCCCGCTGAGCGTAAAAGGAGAAGTGGAGTTTACGGAATGCGCAAACGATGGATGCTTGGCACGCAAAGGCGGCCTGCTAGTGGAGGGTGAACACAACGGCCATATCTTCCAGATAGTGGGCACTCACACTAATGGCAACCCTCAGGAGGTAAACCGCCACCAGTTTAGGCAACTTTACGACGAACTACTGAAGCCTAACGAAGACAGTGCCACCATACAGATTATTTGCGGCGATATGAATTGCCAGAAAAGTAAGCCAGAAGATTATGGGGCCATGTTGCGCCTATTGCACGCAGAGCAGCAACCACACTATAATTGCAAAGAAGATACGGCCTCGACCACAGAAATTGACCACACCGTTGATTATATTTTGGTGCGTGATAACGGCGCAAACATAACCATTAAACGAACCGCCACCATTCGCATAGGCCCAGCTTGGAAAAGTGGTAACCCAAAACGATACGGCACCACCGTTGGCCTTAGCGACCACTACTCGGTGGAGATGATATTGGAATGGGAGGATTGATATTTTAAGACACAAGAGTAATTTCAATTGCTTAAGGTTTTGTCGTGCAGGATTGTATGTTTGATAAGGGTTTTAGCGCAGATTTTGATTTGCTCATTTGTCATCGATCATTTCATATCTCATATTTAATTTGATTTTAAAAATTAGGGTACGCGAAAAAAGTCTTGTGTCTTGTGTCTTATGTCTTGCGTCTAGTTAGTAACTTGCAGTCACAAATTCAAAACGCCATGCAAAATACCCCAAGTATACCTCGTAACATATACAACGAAGAGCATTTGCTGTTCTTCAAAACTGTTGCCGACTTTGCCGCTAAAGAAATAACCCCCAACAACGAACAGTGGGAAAAAGACCACATGGTGAGCCGCGAAAGCTGGCAGAAGCTAGGCGAAAACGGCTTTTTGTGCATGCAAGTTGATGAAAAGTACGGGGGCTTGGGGATTAAAGATTTCCGCTACAATGCCATTTTTACTGAAGTACTGGCCCTTACAGGCTGCGCTGGCCCAGCAGTGGGTTATCCTTTGCACAGCGATATTGTTTGCCCGTACATCGACCACTATGGCAGCGAAGCCACTAAGCAAAAGTACCTGCCTAAAATGGTTTCGGGCGATTACATTGCCTCCATTGCCATGACCGAGCCAGGAGCAGGTAGCGATTTGCAAGGCATGCGCACCACAGCCGTTGACAAAGGCGACCATTACCTAGTAAACGGTTCTAAAACCTTTATTACCAATGGATATTTGTGCGACTTAGCTGTAGTGGCAGTAAAAACTGACCCTACCAAAGGTGCCAAGGGTATTAGCTTATTGGTGATGGATGCCAACGCTGAAGGGTTTAGTAAGGGCAAGCCGTTCCATAAAGCGGGTTTGCATGCTCAAGATACCTGCGAACTGTTTTTCGATAACGTGAAAGTGCCTAAAGAGAACCTTTTGGGCAGTGAAGGCCACGGTTTTGCCTATCTGATGACCGAACTGGCGCAAGAGCGCCTGGTGGTAGGCTTGGGCGCCATTGCAGCTGCCGAGGCTACCCTAAACCTTACTATTCAATACATTAAAGAGCGCCAAGCTTTCGGTAAGCCAGTTGCCGAGTTTCAGAACACTAAATACAAAATTGCAGAGCTAGCCACCGAAGTGGAGATGGGCCGTGTATTTGCCGACCGTTGTGTGGAGTTGCATAACAATAAGCAACTTGATGGTGCAACGGCATCAATGGCCAAGTACTCACTTACCGAGTTGCAATGCAAAGTGGCCGATGCTTGTGTGCAATTACATGGCGGCTACGGCTATATTTGGGAATACCAAGTGGCTCGCGCTTGGGCAGATGCCAGGGTGCAGCGCATTTATGCCGGCACCAACGAGATTATGAAAGAGCTGATAAGCCGTAAATATTTGCAATAACAAAAAAGCCTTCCCTGTTTGGGAAGGCTTTTTTGTTTTCTTTTGGCAGTAGCCGTTATCCTTTGGGTATCATTTTGTCCAGCATCTTTTTTACCTCTTCGGGGCTGCTAGATTTTATCATTTGTTGAATAAGCATCGTAATATCCATAACTTTATAGGTAGATGGAATTGTAAATAACTTAGAGTCGATGGTTTCTTTAAGCGGTTCCACTCTAAAGCTAAAGCCCCCCTCGCCTTGCAACTTTTTACCCTTACCCTCCAATATCATACCAGCCGGCAAGTTGCTTTGTGGTGTTAAGTTGCCTAACAATGCTGGTAAGCTAATACCAATCTCGTTGGTTATCCAAAACTCAGAGTCGTATTCATCGTCTTTAACTAGGTACTTTTTGCAGTTATAGCCTGCTATTTTCTTTACCTCATTAGTGGCTGTTACGGTGCCCTTCGATTTGCCGTCTATGTCCAATCCATAAGTATTGGTAATGGCGCTAATGCCCCCAATGGGCTTCAACGATTGGGTGTTGAGGCGCACTGCAATTTTCTGGCTATCTTTTTCCGATAGTATGTGCACATCGCCAGTTCGGCTGTTCAATATCAACAACGGGGCCCCTTTGTTGCTGGCTTTGGCATCTATCAATACATTGTCGCCTTTTACAGTAAGTTTAATTTTTTGAGGCGTTTTGCTACTACCAGTGGCAGTAAGCATCAAAGTTCCTTCAAAGGTGTTTTCAGCACCTCCACCCGCCCAAGTGGCCGTGCTAATAGTGAATGCCAATAGTATAAGTAAAGCTCTCATTGCTAAGGATGGATTATGATAAGAAATCGTCAACAGAATAAAGTTACTCAATTGCACACAAACAAACCGCAAAGGATAACGTAGGAAGTTGGTGGGTATTGTTAAGAGCCTCATTTAGCGACTTGGTTGATAATATCAGAGATACTATGCTCAATCCATCACCATAAATACTTCCCAAACACCACCCAAGCAATAACCATACTGCCCAATGCGGCTATAAGCACGGCACCGGATGCGATGTCTTTCACTTGTCCGGCTTTGGGGTCGTGGTTAGGTTGTACTAGGTCGGTGAGGCGCTCGATGGCGGTATTAAAGCCTTCGGCTACTATAACCATGGTAAAGGCGATGGTTACTAATGCCCAATCATGCTTATCGATTTGGAAATAGATACCTGCCCCTGATACTACCACCACCGCTAGTAGCATAATGAGCATATTGGTGCCTGAGGACAGGATGCCCCATAAGCCCTTTAGGGCATAACCCAAACTTTCCCAGCGGCCTTTTATCCAATGAAGCATTGGGCTAAGTTAGGGAAAAAGGTATTTACATAATTTAATACTTCGGGAACAACTTCTCAGAGTTTGAAAGTGTGAGACCCGACCATGACCCCCTCCTAGCCTCCCCCTGAAAAATGGGGAGGAATTAACCGCAATGTGCGCAAAGTAAAAACGCAAAGAACGCAAAGAAAAAGTAAGGTATGTTGCGAATTAGTTCGCCATTTCGCTTAGGAACTTCAAGCGCACCAGTTGAATATCTTCAACCGAGGCACCTTCGTCGCCTAGTTCGCTAAAGGCATCGTCAATAGAGTCGCTCTCCGATTCGTGGAAATAATCGTAAATCATTTCCATCGTATCGTCGTCCATCACATCGCGAATGTAATAGTCAATATCCAGCTTAGTACCGGAGAGCACTATGGTTTCTATTTCGTGCAACAGTTCGTCTTGCGTAATGCCTTTGGCACGGGCTATATCCTCAATAGGCAGCTTGCGGTCGATGCTTTGGATGATATACACCTTCATGCCCGACTTGTTTACCACCGATTTCATGGTAAAATCCTCGGGGCGGTCAATGTCGTTCTCGTCTACATATTCCTCAATCAGCTTCAAGAACTTAGAGCCATAGCGTACTGCTTTGCCTTTGCTTACGCCTGAAATATGTGAAAGCTCGTCAACGGTTATCGGGTAGGCTGTTGCCATTTCCTCTAACGATGGGTCTTGGAAGATAACGTATGGCGGCACGCCATGCTCCTTGGCTACAATGCGTCT
This sequence comes from uncultured bacterium, assembly GCA_903861055.1. Lineage (GTDB taxonomy): Bacteria > Bacteroidota > Bacteroidia > Chitinophagales > CAIOSU01 > CAIOSU01. Next base: position 6,359 of record CAIOSU010000092.1, on the reverse strand, counting down.
CAGGTCGCGCAACTGGTTTAGCAACTCTGGGTCTAGTACGGCAGGCTTTGCCTCTTCCTCGCCTTCTTGAGGGCCCTCGTAATTATGATTTAGGGCTATTTCAATACGCCAAGGCTTCTTAAGGTATTCTCGGCCTTTGTCGGTTATCTTCAGTACGCCATATTGCTCTATGTCTTTCCTAAATAGGTCAGCCAAAAGGGCTTGGCGAAGCAATGAGCTCCAAAAAAGTTCATCCTTATCAGCGCCTTTCCCAAAGCATGCTAGTTTATCATACCCAAACTGAACAATCTCTTGGTTTTTGCGCCCCATTATCATATTAATGAGGTGCGGTATAGTCAACGATTCGTATACAGCTTCCAAGGTTTGTATAGCAATGGTAATTTCCTTGGTACCATCCACCCTTGGTTTAGGGTTGGTGCAGTTGTCGCAGTGGCCACAATTTGGCACGTTGTAGTCTTCGCCAAAGTAGTGCAGCAGGAAGTTGCGCCTGCAAGTAGCAGTCTCAACAAAAGCCACCATCTCTTGCAACAATTGGCCGCCCATTTCGCGTTCGGCCAACGATTTATCGCGCATAAACTTCTCCAGCTTATGTATATCCTTATAGTTATAATAGGCTATGCACTTACCTTCCAAGCCATCACGACCAGCGCGGCCGGTTTCTTGGTAGTAGTTTTCAATGCTTTTGGCAATGTTGTAGTGTATCACAAACCTGATATCTGGCTTATCAATACCCATTCCGAAGGCAATAGTAGCCACCACCACGTCAATTTCTTCCATCAAGAAATCGTCTTGGGTTTTGGCACGCAGGTTAGCTTCAAGCCCAGCATGGTAAGGTGCGGCTTTTATGCCGTTTACGTTCAGCAACTGGGCTACCTCTTCGGCGCTTTTGCGGCTAAGGACGTAAATAATACCCGACTTGCCTGCATTAGCCTTTACAAACTGCACTATGGCCCTATCGTTGGCGGCTTTTATACCTTTTGGGCGTACCTCATAATATAGGTTTGGCCTATCAAACGAAGAAACAAAGGTATTGGGCTTCTCTAACTGAAGGGTTTTAAGAATGTCTTGCTGAACTTTTGGGGTAGCTGTAGCCGTAAGGGCAATAATAGGTACCTTTTGCTCTAGCATTTGTATCATGGTGCGTATGCGCCTATACTCTGGCCTAAAATCATGACCCCACTCACTTATGCAATGAGCCTCATCAACTGCTATGAATGATATCTTGATTTCTTTAAAAAAATCAATATTCTCTTGCTTGGTAAGGGTTTCGGGCGCTACATATAGCATTTTGGTTTTGCGCTCCATAATATCCTGCTTCACTTGCTTTATCTGCGCCTTGTTTAGCGAAGAGTTAAGGAAGTGGGCAATGTTATCGATATGGCTATATGAACGCACCAAGTCAACCTGGTTTTTCATGAGCGCAATGAGGGGCGATATGATGATGGCGGTACCCTCGCTCATTATAGCTGGCAACTGGTAGCAAAGTGACTTGCCACCACCGGTAGGCATCAACACAAACGTGTCTTTGCCAGCTATGATGCTCTCTATTATCTCTTTCTGGTTACCCTTAAATTGATCGAAACCAAAATATTCCTGTAGGGCTTCCTGAAGCTGCTCTTTAACTATCAACATACGGGGCTTGGCGGACTGGTTCGCTTAAATGGTAATTATTTAACTAAATTTACGCAAAATTCCCGTAACTGGTGCAGACTTATACGTGCTGCCTAAAAAGGGATGCAAAGATAGGCATCCGTAGGCAAGGCGTAAGGCATATTTTTAGGTAGGGGCGTTTTACCGGAGATTAAATTAATAAAAACATCTATCATGAGCAAGAATTATGTCGCCATTATGGCAGGCGGCATTGGCAGTAGGTTTTGGCCTAAAAGCCGTGTAGCTTATCCTAAGCAGTTTATTGATATACTTGGCGTAGGCAAAAGCTTGCTTCAGCTTACCTATGATAGGTTTTTGGAAAACGTTCCGAAAGAGCGCATTTTCATTGTTACCAATGCCGATTATGAGGCCATTGTGAAACAACAACTGCCCGACCTTGAAGATCACCAGATACTCAAAGAGCCTTTGCGCCGCAACACTGCGCCTTGCATAGCTTACGTAAGTAGCAAAATATACAGCATCGATCCGCAAGCGAACCTGGTTGTGGCCCCATCAGACCATTTGGTGATGAACACGCCGGAGTTTACGCGCATCATTAATAAAGCGCTTAACCATGTGAGTAAAAGCAACGACTTGCTTACGCTGGGCATAGTGCCTACCCGCCCCGATACAGGCTATGGGTACATACAGTATGACGAGGCCGACGAAACGGAAGGTTTTTATAGTGTAAAAACATTTACCGAAAAGCCAGACCTGGAGTTGGCCAAGCAGTTTATATCCAGCGGCGATTTTTTGTGGAATAGCGGTATTTTTATTTGGAATGTAAAGGCCATTTTAGGGGCTTTCAATAAGCATTTGCATGACGTGTATGAGGTGTTTCACGAGGGCATGGATGTTTATAACACTCCTAAAGAACAAGAATTTATTAATCAAGCCTATACCATGTGCACCAACATCTCTATCGATTATGGGGTGATGGAAAAAGCCGATAGTGTACGCGTTATTCCTTCTGATTTCGGTTGGAGCGACTTGGGCACTTGGCAGTCGCTATATGAGCAATACCCTAAAGACTACCTTGACAATGCCGTAAGCGGTAAACAGGTAATGATAGTGGATGCCAAAGAATGTATGGTAATGGTACCCAACGAGAAGCTTGTAGTATTACAAGGCCTTGAGGGTTATTGCGTGGTTGATACCGGAGATACCCTATTGATTTGCCAGCGCGACCAAGAACAAGCTATAAAGCAGTACACCGCCGAAATCAAGAAATTGAAAGACGGCGAGAAATTCCTGTAGTTGGTTTGAAAATTTGAGAATGTGCTAATTTGAAAATTGAATGATTTATAAAAGCAAACAGCCCCGAATTTCGGGGCCGTTTGCTTTTATAGGTACTTGGTGTTACTCCGTTTTAATTAACCTGCGTGCTACGCTTCCCGTTTGGTGCATGAGCAACACAGTATATACACCGGCCGGAAGCCCATTTACATCGATGGTACAACCGTTCTGTTGGCAATCGATAGGTGCAGCAACCATTCTGCCCAAAGCATCCAATAGTGTTACATCGGGCATATGGTTAGGTGCCTTGCCCCAAGTAATGGTAGTTAGGCCATAGGTAGGGTTGGGGTATAACGCTATAATGCCCAATGCTGACTCGTTAATACCTGAGCCAAAATCAACCAGCACATTCAGTATTGCGGTATCACGGCAAGCGGCGTTGCTTCTTACCACCCAAATTTGGCAACTATCGGGTCCATCCCACGAAACGGTAACAGCGTCAGTACCGGCTCCAGCCGTTATTTGCCCGCAGCTTACGCCCCATTCGTAGCTATCTACAGTATTGCTAATAATCACGCTGTAAGCATATGTCTGCAGCGTGTCAACTAAAGTATTGCCTATTATCCCACTAACTGGTATTTCGCTTTCCACCGTTAACTCCAAAGTTGCTGTGCTATCACATCCTGCCGCGTTGGTGGTTTGGTAGGTGTAGGTGCCACTTTGGGTATAGGTGTTTCCATTCCAGGTATAGCTTCCGCAGGCATTTTGGGAGGCGGAACTTGCGGTTGGTATGCACAAATCGTACACGCGCACATGGCCAATATTCGGAAAGCCATTTCCTGCATTAAAGTTGGCTCCTATAGCAACCGTTCCGGAAGTAGGCATAGCAATAGAAACGCCAGAACCATCACCAGCTGTTTCGCCGTCTATATCCGTTCCCACTTGCACCCATGCATTAGCTATCCAAGCAAAAACCCTTACGTGCCCTGCCAATGAACCATTACCGTCGTTGCCAGGAGCGCCTACCGCTAATACATCGCTATTGGGCATTGACACCGACCGGCCAAAGTTGTCGCTTGACGCTTCGCCCAATAGGCTGTTTCCTTTTAGTATCCAATTGTTTCCATCCCAAACAAAGACTTTTACCATGCCCGCATTTAATCCATTATTGTCGTTCTGATCAGCACCGACAGCAAGAGTGTTGGCATCTGGCATGTAAACGCTTTGTCCAAGCTTATCGCTTATAGAGTCTCCGTATATATTGCTGCCTTTTTGTACCCAACTACTTCCATTCCACGAAAAAACCCTTGCTTGGCCAGTAATATCTAGTTGTTGGTTTTTTGCGTTTGGTGCGCCTATTGCAACAGTGGAGGCATCAGGCATACTAATGCTGAATCCAGAAAAGTCGCCAGCGGCCGAGCCGTCCAGGTCGCTACCTTTTTGCACCCAAGCCGTTCCGTTCCATGCAAAAACCCTTACATGCCCTGCCTGCGAGCCATTGCCATCATTAAGGTTTGAGCCTATCGCTACGGTGTTTGGGTCGGGCATTACAATGCTTTCTCCAGAATTATCAAAATTGGCTTCTCCAAATATACTTGCTCCCTTTTGTGTCCATGCGGTGCCGTTCCAGATAAAAATTCGGGCGCTACCGCGAGATGCACCTCCACTATCATTTAATGGCGACCCAATGGCGACGGTGTTTGAGTCTGGCATATGCACCGCCCATCCAGAGAAGTCATCAGTGGTATCGCCATCAATATCATTACCTTTCTGAGCCCAAGCGATGCCGTTCCACTGGTGCACGCGCACGTGGCCAGCATTTCTGCCGTTAGCATCGTTGGCACGACCGCCCGAAGCAAGTGTATTCGCATCGGGCATAGATATTGATTGACCAAAATTATCCGCCGCCGCTTCGCCATCAATATCTGCCCCTCTAAGGGTTTGAGCGTGGGTGGTTAACAAGAAAACACAACCAGCCATTGTTAGTATAAAGCTCTTCATGTTCGTTTTATTTCAGGTTTTCTAAGGCTACAAGATACATTTTGATGATATCGTAAGCAGTTAAGGTTTCCGATACGGTCACTTCATCCGTATTTTCCACTAAGCCCTTTACGCCGTATGTTTTTTCGAAGGTGCGGGAGCGTAGTTTCTCAAAGTCTTTTACGACTACTTCTTTTTTGTAAACAACATTTTTGTTTTTATCGGCAGCCGTGATTGACAAAGTTACTTTTGGTTTCACTCGAGAGTATGAGTTGGTGCCGAATGTTATGCGCGTTCCGCCCGATGCGGCAATGTGGCAGTTGATGTTAATGTAATATTGGTGGTCGCCGTTTTTGATTGCCTTATTCAGCGTATTGGCGGGCAGGTACATGAGATGTTCGGGCAGTGCTCCCATAATTAACTTCTCTTCGGGCACCATGCTCGACACTACCACGTTAAACAATTTGTTCAAGTAAATTTCGGAAACCATTAGAATGGTATCCGAAGTTTCTTTTGGCATGTCTTCTACTGTAGCCAAGTTGAGTATTTTATAATCTTTGTTTTGGGCTTTCGTTTGGGTAATAAGTTCATTATCAATACGAAATGCAAAGTTGAAGATTACCCCTGATTGAGCGCGTAAGGTTGCGGGGGCGACAATCAAAATTGAGGCGTAAATTGCCAATACTGCTAGTGTTTTTTTCATCAGTAGGTTTTTTTGAACTTTTTACAACTTTTATGCCATAAAATTGCTGCATTCTTTGCAGCTAGAAATTACTTTTATAAACAAGGGATAACGAAAGTGACCAATAAACAACAGCAATGAAACCGTTGTTTGTTATCAATAAAAAAGTACTTTAGCTTTCAACAAACCAATAGCTCAGTGAAAATAGGCTTTAGAGTACCCTCGCTTAAAAAGCGAATTGCTGCGAGGACATCTTTGAAAAGGGTGGTTAGGCATAATTTGGGATTAAAAGCACCTAAGGGAATGGGGTGGTTTACTAATCCCAAGAAAGCTGCATACAACCGGGTATACAATGCCACAACTAAAGGATGTTCTGTGGTTTTAGTTTTGCTGCTAGCCGCAACTAGCGTTATTGCTATTGCCGTATTTTGGGTTGTTTAGTGGTTGCACTAAAAAAGAAAGGCTGCCGTGTGCTTCGGCAACCTTTCTTAAACGGAGGGAAATACTCAAAAAACAACTCAACTAACAATCATCCACAATTGCTTTTACGCTTCTGAGGTTCATTAGGTTGCTACGTATTTATGCTTAAAAAGAGGCGCCACATGTGCTGTAAAGCGCTAGTGGTTGCTACCAAGGTTGCTTTAATTTTAAGTAAAATTGCTGTTTTTCAAAGAGCGGTTTAATCGTTTTGTTATGCACTACGACAATCATACCTGTTTAAAACGTATTTGCATGTTGCTGCTGTTTTAGTTAAGCTAGTTTTTTTCGCTGAGCAGTTGTTTTGTGTAATCGTTTATGCTGTGCATTATGG